>NZ_BAAJYT010000008.1:0-60262 GCF_057541515.1 Acidovorax sp. KNOB132 | reverse complement strand
GCCCCCGCGAGCGTGCCCGCGCACACGCCCAGCTGCATGCCGCCCAGCCGGCGCACCATGGCCCCAGACCGGACAGGGGCCGCAGCTGCAGCAGATTGGTCACGAGCGAAGGCACCACCAGCAAGGCCGCCGCCTGGGCGGGGGGCATGACCAGGGCCAGCAGCGCGATCGCGACGGTCGGCAGTCCCAGGCCCACCACGCCCTTGACGCACCCGGCGAGCAGGAAGACGGCCGTGGCCGCGAGGAAGGCGGTGGGGGGGAGCGATGCGGTCATGCCGTGGATTGTTGGAGGCGCCCGTCGGCGCGGCAATCGGGATTCGGCGCAGCCTGCCTCAGGCGAGGCCGTAGGCAGGGCGTGCTACCTTGGCGCCCATGGCTTTCGACCTGACCGATCTGCGACTGTTCGCCAACGTGCTGGAGGCGGGCACCATCACCGCCGGCGCATCAGCCAGCTGCATCACGCTGGCGTCGGCCAGCGAGCGCATCCGCGGCATGGAATCCGCGCTGGGCGTGCCGCTGCTGCTGCGAACGCGGCGCGGCGTGTCGCCCACCCCCGCCGGGCGCACCTTGCTGCAGCACGCGTTGATCGTGCTGCAGCAGATCGAGCGCATGCAGGGGGACTTGGGCGACCATGCCTCGGGCCTGCGCGGCCACGTGCGCCTGATGTGCAACAGCGCCGCGCTGAGCGACTGGCTGCCCGACCGGCTGGCGGGTTTCCTGCACGACCATCCCGGCATGTCGGTGGACCTGCTGGAGCGCCCCAGCCACGAGATCGTGGACGCCTTGCGCCACGGCGTGTGCGAGATCGGCGTGCTGGCCGATTCGGTCGATGCCGCGGGCTTGCAGGCCTTCGTGCTGGGGGCGGACCCGCTGGTGCTGGTGGTGCCGCGCGGCCATGCGCTGGCGGTGCGCCGCCGCATCGCATTCGCCGAGGTGCTGGACTGGGAACTGGTGGGCCTGTCGGCCGGCAGCGCGCTGGACGACCACCTCGCAGGCCATGCCCGCCGGCTGGGCACCCGCCCGCGCTACCGCATCCGCCTTGGCAGCTTCGAGGCGGTCTGCCGCATGGTGGGGCAGGGCGTGGGCCTGGCCGTGGTGCCGCGCGCCGTGGTGCAGCGCTGCGGCCGTTCGGCCGGCGTGCGGGCCGTGGCCCTGGACGATGCGTGGGCCGTGCGCTCGCTGGTGCTGTGCGTGCGGGAACTGGACGCGCTGCCGACCCCCGCCCGACAGCTGGTGGCACGGGTGCTGGGGGCGTCGCCAGGCACCGGCGGCGGGTGAAGCGTGGTTTGGGTTCCAATAGCGGCATGCCCGACACCCATCCCAACGAACAGCGCCTGAACGAGCTGGAGATCAAGGCCAGCTTCGCCGAAGACCTGCTCGACCAGCTCAACCTCACCATCTACCGGCAACAGCAGCAGATCGACCGGCTCATCGCCGAGGTGTCCCAGCTGCGCCAGCAGATCCCCGAAGGCGGCGGTGCGGCCGTGCGCAGCCTGCGCGACGAACTGCCGCCGCACTATTGACCTGCCGCGCGCGCCCGCCGGGTTCGCTTCCTCTCCCTCTATTTCTTTTCACCGAAAGGTCCTTGCCATGCAATACCGCCGCCTTGGCCGCAGCAACCTGCAAGTCTCCGCCCTGTGCCTGGGCACCATGATGTTCGGCGACCAGACGGGGCGCGACGAGGCCGCGGCCATCGTGGCCGACGCGCGCGAGCGCGGCGTGAACTTCATCGACACGGCCGACGTGTACACCCGGGGCGCCTCGGAAACGATGCTGGGCGGGTTGCTCAAGGGCCAGCGCCACGACTGGGTGCTGGCGACCAAGCTGGGCAACAAGATGTCCGACCGGGTGAACGAATCGCAGTATTCCCGCACCTGGATGCTGCGCGAGGTGGATGCCAGCCTGGCCCGGCTGCAGACCGACCACGTGGACATCCTGTACCTGCACCGCGACGTCAACGACATGGACTTGCAGGAGCCGCTGTTCGCCATCGATGCGCTGCTGCGCGCCGGCAAGATCCGCTACTGGGGCGTGTCCAACTTCCGCGCCTGGCGCATCACGGAGCTGGTGCACCTGGCGGCGCGCATGGGCCTGCCCGGGCCCGTGGTCTGCCAGCCGTACTACAACCTGCTCAACCGCATGCCCGAGGTGGAGATCCTGCCGGCCTGCGAGCACCACGGCGTGGGCGTGGTGCCCTACAGCCCGATCGCGCGCGGCGTGCTCACCGGCAAGTACCTGCCGGGCCAGCCGCCCGCCGAGGGCACGCGCGCGGCACGTGGCGACAAGCGCATGGCCGAAACCGAGTTCCGCGAGGAATCGCTGCAGATCGCGCAGCAGTTGAAACAACATGCCGAGGAACGCGGCGTGACGCTGGCCCAGTTCGCCACGGCCTGGGTGCTGGCGCACCGCGCGGTGAGCGCCGTGATCGCCGGCCCGCGCACCCTGGCGCAGTGGCAGGACTACGCGCCCGCGCTGGGCGTGGAGATCACCGCGCAGGACGAAGCGCTGGTGAACGAGCTGGTGGCCCCGGGCCACCCGTCCACCCCGGGCTACACCGACCCGGCCTACCCACTGTACCCGCGCACCCGCGGCTGATCGAGCGACGACGGCAGGCGCGGCTCAGTCGTTCGCGCCGCCGTTCTCCTGGCCCTGGCGGGCCGCGGCCGCCCGCAGCTTGTCTTTCTTGCTCGGGCGCTTGCCCTTGATGCCGCCGTTGCCCGGCGGCGCGGCGGGCGCGGCCTCGGTGGGCTCGAAGCCGGGGATCTGCTCCAGCAGCAGGGCCATGCGCTGGCGCTTTTCGATCAGGCGCCAGTGCGCCTCGGTGCTGGCGCTCACGAAGCTCACGGCCACGCCGGTCTCGCCCGCGCGGCCGGTGCGGCCGATGCGGTGCACGTAGTCGGTCACCGAGCGGGGCAGGTCGAAATTGACCACCACGGGCAACTGCGCGATGTCGATCCCGCGCGAGGCGAGGTCGGTCGTCACCACCACCTGCCAGCGGTCGTCCTTGAACTCCTGCAGCACCTGCTTGCGCGCGCCCTGGCTCAGCCCCCCATGGAAGGGCGAGGCGAAGATGCCCGCCTGGTAGAGCTTCTCGGCCACGTGCTCGGCCGCGTACTGCGTGGCCACGAACACCAGCACGCGCGACCATTCGTGCGTCTGCACGAGGTGGCGCAGCAGCTGCGTGCGCCGGCCCGGGTCCACGGCGATGGCGCGCTGGGCGATGTCGGGCGTGGTCTCGGGCGAGTGGGCGATCTCGATGCGCACCGGCTCGCGCAGCAGGCCGTCGGCCAGCGCGGCCACCGCCGGTGCGAAGGTGGCCGAAAACAGCAGGTTCTGCCGCTGCACGGGCAACAGGGCCAGCACGCGGTTCAGTTCTTCCGCGAAGCCTAAGTCGAGCAGGCGGTCGGCCTCGTCCAGCACCAGGGTCTGCACGGCGGAGAGCGCCACCGCGTTGTGGTCCACCAGGTCCAGCAGGCGGCCCGGCGTGGCGACGACGATGTCGGCCCCGCTGCGCAGGCCCATCATCTGCGGGTTGATGGAGACGCCGCCGAACACCACGGCAACCGCCAGGCGCTGCGGCAGCAGGTGCCGGGCCAGATCGCGCAGGACCTCGCCGACCTGCTCCGCCAGCTCGCGCGTGGGCACCAGCACCAGGGCCCGCACGCGGCGCGCCCCCCGGCCGGCCTGGGCCAGCGTGTGCGGCAGGCACTGCTGCAGCAGCGGCAAGGCGAAGGCGGCGGTCTTGCCCGAACCGGTCTGCGCACAGGCCCGCACGTCGGCGCCGCGCAGCACGGCCGGAATGGCCTCGGCCTGGACCGCCGTGGGCGTGGTGAAGCCCATCGCATCGGCGGCGTGGACAAGTGCGGGCGAGAGGCCGAGGGAAGCAAAAGGCATGGCAGGCGCGCACCGGGGCGCGAAGGAGGGAACCCGCGATTGTGCCGCCCTGGGGCGGGATGCGGATAATTCGCGGTCTTCGAGGCCTTTCCTGCCTCATTTCCTGCCTTCATTCCTTGCCCGCCGTCCTTCGCCCGCGCCCCGGGCCCCTCGCCATGCGCCTGATTGCCACTGCCGCCGTTTTCTTCAAAGCCCAGGGGGTGCCGCCATGCGCCTGAGCGACCTGGGCGGCCTCGTCTATTCGACCGAATCGGGCCGCATGTGCCCCGGCTGCCGCCAGCCCGTGGCGCAGTGCGCCTGCCAGGCGGCCCGCGCGGTGCCGGTGGGCGATGGCACCGTGCGGGTCTCTCGCGAGACCAAGGGGCGGGGCGGCAAGGCGGTCACGGTGGTGAAGGGCATGGCGCTCGACGAGGCTGCGCTGGCGCTGCTGGGCAAGCAGCTCAAGGCCGCGTGCGGCAGTGGCGGGACCGTGAAGGACGGCGTGATCGAGGTGCAGGGCGATCATGTCGAGCGCGTGATGGACGCGTTGCGGCAACGGGGCCACACCGTCAAGCGGGCCGGGGGCTGAGCCGCCATGGACCCGGAACAACTGCAGCGCCTGCTGACCGTCCAGATGCCCTACGGCAAGTACAAGGGCCACGCCATTGCGGACCTGCCGGGCAACTACCTGAACTGGTTCGCCCGCGAGGGCTTTCCGCGCGGCGATCTGGGCCGGCTGCTGGCCCTCATGCACGAGATCGACCACAACGGCCTGTCGGCCCTGCTGGAGCCGCTGCGCGCCCAGGCCGGGCAGGGCCCGGCGACCCGGCGCTGAACCGCCGCCGCGCGCGCCCTCAGTGGCCTCCGGCCGGCCTGTCGAAGGCCGGCAGGTGCCCGAAGCATTTGCGGAACAGCGCGCAGGCCACGCCGTGCGCGGCCTGCTGTAGCGAATGCGCCACCTCCGGCGCGAAGCGGCGCTCGGTGTGCTGACGCCACAACCCCACCCAGGCCGCGAAATGCGCCGGCGTCACGCCCTCCAGCGCGCCGTGCCGCGCGAGCACGTTGCGGCGGTAGCGCCGGCTGCCCAGCGCCACTGTGCTCCAGAAGTCCACCATGCGCGCCAGGTGCGGCTCCCAGCGGTCCTGCAGTGCCGCGTCGAACACGGGGCCCAGCAGGGCATCGGCGCGCACGTCGGCGTAGAAGCCGTGCACGAGGTCGGTGATGCCCGCCAGGTCCAGGGTGTGCCGAACGGGGGGCTGAAGGGGAGCGGTTGAATCCATCGGATCGGTGCGCGGGGCTGCGCGGTGGTTGAAGTCGGGTGGTCGGGTGGGTTGGACCGGGCCGGGGCAGAGCATGCCCGTTCCGGCGTCAAGGGGTTTGACGCGCAGCAAGCGATGGTCGCGCCGTGCCGTCGCCCAGCCAGGCCCCCGCCGCCGCCATCACGCAGCGCGTGAGCCGCTCCAGCCCCGCCTGGGCCGAGCGCGGCAGCGCCCAGTACAGGGGCACGTCCATCCCCGCCTGAGGCCGCAGCTCCACCAGCGTGCCATCGGCCAGTTGCCGTTCGATCAGCACGGTGGGGTGCATGCCCCAGCCCATGCCGACCTCGCAGCTGCGCAGGAAGCCCTGGTTGGACGGCATGAAGTGGCGGGGCGGGTGGCGGCGCGAGGCCAGGCCCTGGCGCTGCAGCCACTGGTCCTGCAGGCGGTCGTTGCGGCCATAGACCATCATGGGCGCGAGCGCGGCAGTCTCGGGCGTCACGCCGCCGCCGAAGTGGCGCTCCACGAATGGCGGGCTGCCGACCGCCACATAGTGCATGGCGCCCAGCGGCCAGGTGTTGCAGCCCGCGATGCTGCCGGCGCTGGCGGTGACGGCGGCGATCACTTCGCCTTCGCGCAGTCGCTGGGCGGTGTGTTCCTGGTCGTCGATGCGGATGTCCAGCAGCTCGTTGCCTCCTGCGGTGAAGGCCGCCATCGCGTCCATGAACCAGGTCGACAGGGAGTCGGCATTCACCGCCAGCTTCAATGTGGGGGCTGGCGCCTGGGTGTCGGGCATCAACGCAGGGTTGGCACGGCGCAGTTCGTTTTCCAGCAAGGCCACCTGTTCCACGTGCAGGCAGAGCCGGCGGCCCGCGTCGGTGCCCGTGCACGGCGTTCCGCGCAGCACCAGCACCTGGCCTGCGCGCTCCTCCAACTGCTTCACGCGTTGCGAGATGGCCGAGGGCGTGACGTGCAGCTTGCGCGCAGCGCGCTCGAAGCTGCCTTCGCGCACCACGGCCGCCAAGGCTTCCAGGCCGGCATAGTCCAGCATTAGTTTTGCTTCATATTGCTTAGAGACTTTAAGTTTACTTAAATCAATGCGGTTCGGACAATTCACCCATGTGGATCGCCTCGCCCCCCTCCTTTTCTGCCGCTTCCGTCTCCGCCTCGTGGCTGGCCGGATTCACGGTGTGCCTGACGTTGATCGTCTCCATCGGCGCACAGAACCTGTTTGTGCTGCGCCAGGCCGTGCAGGGCCGCCATGTACGCGCCTGCATTGCCTGGTGCGTCATCAGCGACGCGTTGCTGGTGGCGGTGGGCGTGGCCGGCATGGCGCAGCTGCTGGGCCGATCGCCCACGCTGGCGTGGTGCCTGACGTTGGGCGGGGCGGTGTTCCTGTTCGCGTACGGATGCTTTGCGTGGCACCGGGCGTTCTGCGCGCCGCAGGCGGCGCTGGCCGCCACGGGGCGGGCCGAACGCAGTGCACTGGGCGTCGTCGGCGCGCTGGCCGTCATCACGCTGCTCAATCCGCACGTGTACCTGGACACCGTGGTGCTGATCGGGTCGATTGGCGCGCGGCAGGATGGCGGGCTGAAGTGGGTCTTCGTGGTGGGTGCCGCCTGCGCCAGCCTGCTGTGGTTTCTCGTGCTGGCCTTCGCGGGTCGGCGGCTGCAGCACGTGTTCGCCAATCCGCGCGCGTGGCGAGTGGTCGACACGTTGACCGGTGCCACCATGTTTGCGCTGGCGTGGTGGGTGGCGCGCAGCCTGCAGGGCGATTGATCCGGCGAGCGAGCGAGTGAGCGCGCCGGCGGCGGTGCCGCCACGTGCGGATCACCGAGCCGCAGCGCCTTCGCTCGAACGCTGTGCTGCCCGCTTGGTGCGGCGTGGCGCGGCCTTCAGGGCTTCGCGCGGGCCTGCAGGAAGTCAATGAACACGCGCAGCTTGCGCGGCACGTGGGTGCGGCTCGGGTGGTAGAGGTAGAAGCCCGGAAAGGTCGGCCACCAGGGCTTGAGCACCGGCATCAGCCGGCCTGCGGCGATGTCGTCGGCCACCTGCACTTCGAACACGCAGGCGATACCGGCGCCGGCGCGCACTGCCGCGACCAGGATGTCTCCGTCGTTCGAGATCAGCGGCCCCTGCACTTCCACCTCGACCGCGCGCCCCCTGTTCGTGTATTCCCAGCGGTAGATCCCTCCGCCCAGCCGCACGTTGAGGCAGCGATGGCCGGCCAGGTCCTGGGGCACCTGCGGCAAGGCGCGTCCTTGCAGGTAACGGGGGGACGCCACCGTTGCGATGCGCTGCCGCCCGCCGATGGGCACGGCCACCACGTCCTGCGCCAGATACTCCCCCAGTCGGATGCCGGCATCGAAGCCGCCAGCCACGATGTCGAGCAGCGCGTTGTCGCAATGCAGGTCGAGCGTGATGTCCGGGAACTCCGCGAGGAACGCCTGCAGGTGCGGTAGCACCACGATGTCGGCGGCGGTGCGCGAAACATTGAGCCGCAGCAGCCCTGACGGCCTGTCCCGCGACTCGTTCATGCCTTCGATGGCAAGCGCCAACGACGCCAGGCTCGGCTGCGCCTGTGCCAGGAACCGCTGGCCCAGTTCAGTGACGCCGACGCGCCGCGTCGAACGGTCGAGCAGCCGCACACCCAGACTGGCTTCCAGCTTGCGGATCGTCTGCGACAGCGCCGAGGGCGACACACCCAGTTCCGCGGCGGCCCGGGTGAAGCTCGCATGGTGCGCAACGCGCGCGAACGCGGCAATGGGGGCAAGGAGATCGGGGGACATGGCGCCGATTGTGAAGCACTGCTTCATGCCGCATGCCGCGAGCGCCCATTTATCTGAAGCGACGTTGTGCCTATCGTTGGCGCTTCTCCGGCCCGGCGCCGATGGGAATCCCAACACTTCATTCCTCCACCCTCATCACCCCAAAGGAACATCCATGAGCTCACTCTCGGGCAAGGTCGCGATCGTCACCGGTTCGTCCAAAGGCATCGGTGCCGGCATCGCCGAGCGACTGGCCGCCGATGGCGCGTCCATCGTCGTGAACTACGCCACCGCCGCATCGGACGCGGACGCCGTTGTGCGCCGCATCACCGCCGCCGGTGGCCGGGCAGTCGCCGCGCAGGCAGACCTCTCGCAGCCATCGCAGATCCAGCCGTTGATCGATGCTGCCCTCGCACAGTTCGGTCGGCTGGACATCCTCGTGAACAACGCGGGCATCTACCGCATGGACTCGCTGGATTCGCTGACGGCGGACAGCATCGATGACCACTTCGCACTCAACGTGCGGGGTTTGCTTTTGACCACGCAGGCTGCTGCGCGCGTGCTGCCGGCGGGTGGCGTCGTGGTCAACATCAGTTCGGGGCTGGCCAAGAGTCCCTACCCGGTGGTGCATGCCTACTCGGCCACCAAGGGCGCCGTCGACACGCTGACGCGTTCGCTGGCCATAGAGCTTGGACCCCGCCAGATCCGGGTGGTGGGCATCGCCCCGGGCTTCGTGAAAACGGAAGGCAGTGCCGATGCCCCCAAGGAAATGGTCGACATGCTGGTCGGCAAGACGCCGCTCGGCCGGGTGGGGACGCCGGCGGACATCGCCGACGCCGTGGCGTTCGCGGTGTCGCAGCGCGGTGGATGGGTCACCGGAACGACCATCGACGTTGCCGGGGGCATGGTGTTCTGAGCCCGACGGAGTCCGGTGGCTCAAAGCGCCGCTGCGCCGGTGCGCCGGTGCGCTGCTGGCGCTGGCCACCGGACGCGACGGCCGTCTGCAGGCGACGTGGTCCGCACGCATCGCCGCGTGTGCCGGTGCGTGCGGGTCGCAGGCGCGACGTTGGTCCGCCCTCAGAACGCGGGCACCACGGCGCCCTGGTACTTGTCCTGGATGAACTTCTTCACTTCCGGTGTGTGCAGCGCCTTCACCAGCTTCTGGATGCGGGGGTCGTTGGCGCGGTCTGCGCGCGCGGCCACCAGGTTGGCGTAGGGCGAGTCAGCGCCTTCGATGAACAGCGCGTCCTTGGTGGGGTTGAGCTTGGCCTCGATGGCGTAGTTGGTGTTGATGAGCGCCAGGTCCACGTCCTGCAGCGCGCGCGGCAGCAGGGCGGCTTCGAGTTCGCGGAATTTGAGCTTCTTGGGATTCTTCACGATGTCGATCGGGGTGGCCGTGATGTTCTTGGGGTCCTTCAGCTCGATCAGGCCCTGCTTTTGCAGCAGGATCAGCGCGCGGCCAGCGTTGGACGGGTCGTTGGGGATGGCGACCAGAGCGCCTTCCTTGAGTTCGCCCACGGCCTTGATCTTCCGGGAGTAGGCGCCGAAGGGCTCCACGTGCACCTTGCCGTCGGGCACGGCAACGATGCTGCTCTTGCGGTCCTTGTTGTAGCTGTCCAGGTAGGGCTGGTGCTGGAAGAAGTTGGCGTCCAGCTGCTTGTCTTCCACCGCGGCATTGGGCTGGATGTAGTCGCTGAATTCCTTGACCTGCAGGTCCACGCCCTGGGCCTTGAGCTGCGGCTTCACGAAGTTCAGGATTTCCGCATGCGGCACCGCCGAGGCCGCGACCTTAAGCACATCGGCGGCATGCGCCGAGAAGGCCAGGGTGGCAACGGCAATGGCGGACAGCGTTTTCTTCAGCATGGAGAGGGCTTTCATTTCAGTCGGTTGGATCGGTCGGCAGGGCGCCCCAGCGCGCGCCGTTGGAAGACGTGAATGTAGTGAAGGGCGCGGGCATGCGCCATTCTTTTATTTTCATATCGATATAACGAGCGATCCTCTTATGCGATGCAGCGGATCGCCATTCGAATGAAAAGAGGCTGATGCCCTAGTATCGTTTGGCTTGGTTGCTATTGAAAGAATAGCAATCGAAGTGGCGCGCCGATGGGCACGCCAGGGCGTCAGCGCAGCACTTCCAGCAGGCGATCCAGCCCGCCTTCGTTGATCGCCACCTTGGCCTGGGCCCGCACCGCCGGCTTGGCGTGGTAGGCCACCGACAGGCCCGCGGCCCCCATCATGGGCAGGTCGTTGGCGCCGTCACCCACGGCAATGGCCTGGCTGGGCGAAATGCCCAGCAGCGAGGCCACCTCCAGCAGCGTCCGGCGTTTCTCGGCGCCGTCGCAGATGTCGCCCCAGGCCTGGTCCACCATGCGGCCGGTGAGCACGCCGTCCTCGACCTCCAGCTGGTTCGACCGCGCGAGATCGATGCCCAGCCCGGCGCGGACCCGGTCGGCGAAGAACGTAAAGCCGCCCGAGACCAGCAGCGTGGTCAAGCCCGCGGAGCGGGCCGCGGCCACCAGTTCCTTGGCGCCGGGGTTGAAGCGCAGCCGCTCGGCGAACACATGTTCCAGGTGCCCGACGGTCACGCCGCGCAGCAGGGCCACGCGCTGGCGCAGGCTTTCCTTGTAGTCGGTGATCAGGCCCTGCATGGCGGCCTCGGTGATGGCGGCCACTTCGGCCTTGCGGCCCGCCGCGTCGGCGATTTCGTCCACGCACTCGATGTTGATCAGGGTGGAGTCCATGTCGAATGCGATGAGCTTGAAGTCCGACAGGGACAGCGGGGTGGAAAGGCCTTGGACGACAAGGCCGGGAGCGAATTCGGTGGCGGCACTCATGGATGGGGGGAGGAAAGATCCTGCGGCGAAGACAAAGGGAAGGGGAGGGGACTGCCCGGCGCGCAGCGGCGGCGTTCCGGGACACAGCGGGGATTATCCCCAGGTCGCCTGCCGCTGCCTGCCTCTGCCGGGATCGCTGCCGCTCCCGCCTCGTTGCTTCACTGGGGCGCCAGCCCGGCCGCCTTGACCAGTTCGGCGTGCAGTTTGATTTCCGCGGCGATGGTGTCCTGCAGTTGCTGGGTGGTGCCTGGCGCCACTTCCATGCCGCTGGCTGCCAGCCGGGCCTGGGTGTCGCCCGCCAAGGCGGCGTGGGCGGCGCTGCGCAGCCGGTCGATGACGGGCTGCGGCGTCCTGGCCGGTGCCAGCAGGCCGACCCAGGCCGACAGTTCCACCTGCGGCACGCCGCTTTCCGCCATGGTGGGCACCTGCGGCAGCACCGCCGAACGCTGCGCGCTCATCACCGCCAGCGCCTGCAGCTTGCCCGACTGGATGTGCGGCAACGCTTCGGGCAGCACGGCGAACATGAGGTCCACGTTGCCCGCCAGCGTGTCGTTGATGGCCGGGGCACCGCCCTTGTACGGCACATGCAGCATGCTCGATTGCGTGCGCGTGCCGAACATGAGCGCCGCCAGGTGCTGCGGGCTGCCGTCGCCCGACGATGCGTAGGTCACCCGGCCCGGCGCGGCCCGGGCCGCCTGCAGCACGGCGGCCACGCTCGGAAACTTCTGCGCGTCCTTGGCCACCAGCACCATCGGCTGGTTCACCAGCTTGGTGATGGGCACGAAGTCGGCCTGCGGGTCATAGGGCAGGGTCTTGAAGATGCTCTTGTTGGTGGTCAGGAACGACGCGGGCGACACCATGATCGTGTAGCCGTCCGGCGCCGCACGGGCCACCATGGGCGTGCCGATCTGGCCCGAAGCGCCCGCCTTGTTGTCCACCACGAACGGCTGGCCCAGTTCGGCCGCCATCTTCTGGCCCACCATGCGCGCGATCATGTCGGCGCTGCCGCCAGCGGGGAGCGCGACGATCACTTTCACAGGGCGGTCCGGGTAGGTGCCCTGGGCCAGCGCGGGCGCTGCCGTGGCCACGAGGCCGAGGGCGCAGAAAAATGCCAGGATCGGGCGTGCAACACGCATGGGCGGACTCCTTGGATCGGTTGGAACGAATGGCCGCCGGTGCCATCCCGGCGCGTGCCATCGTCCAAGCAATTCCTGCACCTGTTCGCGGTGTGCTGGCGCGTGCGCCAGCGATTGGTGGTTAGGGCGCTATTATTTTTGTAGCTATATGCCCTAGTACTTATTGCGCTCAGGGCACGTTTCGCTCTGAATGCAAAGGGTCCGGCCAGATGGCGGGGCGCCCCGGTTGGAAGGCACCAAAAACCGCGCATGGCATGCCGCTCACCACGGCACCGTCCCAAGCCATCCGTCAGGCGGGCGCGCCCTGCGCCAGCGGCTGACCCAGGCTGCGCAGCACGTCGCGCACCATCTGCACCCGGTCCTTGGCCTCGGGCAGTTCGCGCTCGATGCGCAGCTTTTCGTTGCCCGCCAGCTTGATGTGCTTGTTCTTCTGGATCAGGTGGATGATGTTCATCGGATCGATCGGCGGCTGCGGCTTGAAGGTGATGTGGATCACGCCGGGCGCTGCGTCCACCTTGACCACGCCATAGGGTTGGCTCATGCAGCGCAGGCGGTGCACGTCGATCAGGGTCTGCGCCTGCGGCGGCAGCTTGCCGAAACGGTCCACGATCTCCTCCAGCAGGCTGTCGATCTGGTCGGTGGTCCTGGCGGTGGCCAGCTTCTTGTAGAACGACAGGCGCAGGTGCACGTCGCCGCAGTAGTCATTAGGCAGCAGCGCGGGCGCGTGCAGGTTGATGTCGGTGGTGACGGACAGCGGCGCCAGCAGGTCGGGCTCCTTGCCCGCCTTGAGCGAGCGCACGGCCTCCGACAGCATCTCGTTGTAGAGCTGGAACCCCACCTCCAGCATGTTGCCGCTCTGGTTCTCGCCCAGCACTTCGCCCGCGCCGCGGATCTCCAGGTCGTGCATGGCCAGGTAGAAGCCGCTGCCCAGCTCCTCCATCTGCTGGATGGCATCGAGCCGCTGCGCGGCCTGCTTGGTCAGGCCCTCGATGTCCGGCACCATCAGGTAGGCATAGGCCTGGTGGTGGCTGCGGCCCACGCGGCCGCGCAGCTGGTGCAGCTGCGCCAGACCGAACTTGTCGGCGCGGCTCATGATGATGGTGTTGGCCGTAGGCACGTCGATGCCGGTCTCGATGATGGTCGAGCACAGCAGGATGTTGTAGCGCTGCGCCACGAAATCGCGCATGACCTTTTCCAGCTCGCGCTCGGGCATCTGGCCGTGGGCCACGGCGATGCGGGCCTCGGGCAATATCTCTTCCAGCTTCTGGCGCCGGTTCTCGATGGTTTCGACCTCGTTGTGCAGGAAGTAGCACTGCCCGCCGCGCTTGAGCTCGCGCAGCACGGCCTCGCGGATCACGCCCGTGCCCTCGTTGCGCACGAAGGTCTTGATGGCCAGGCGCCGCTGGGGCGCCGTGGCGATCACGGACAGGTCGCGCAGGCCCTCCAGCGCCATGCCGAGCGTGCGTGGGATGGGCGTGGCGGTGAGGGTCAGCACGTCCACCTCTGCGCGCAGCGCCTTCATCTGCTCCTTGTGGCGCACGCCGAAGCGGTGCTCCTCGTCGATGATGAGCAGGCCCAGGTTGTGGAATTGGGTGGATTCGGAGAGCAGCTTGTGCGTGCCCACCACGATGTCCACCGTGCCGTCGCCGATGCCCTTGATGGCAGAGGTGATCTCCTTGCCCGAACGGAAGCGCGACACCTCGGCCACCTTCACCGGCCACTTGCCGAAGCGGTCCATCAGCGTCTGGTAGTGCTGCTCGGCCAGGAGCGTGGTCGGGGCGAGGAACGCCACCTGCTTGCCGCCCGTGACGGCCACGAAGGCCGCGCGCAGGGCCACCTCGGTCTTGCCGAAGCCCACGTCGCCGCAGACCAGGCGGTCCATGGGGCGGGGCGAGATCATGTCCTGGATGACCGCGTGGATGGCCGCGTTCTGGTCGGCCGTTTCCTCGAAGCCGAAGTCGTTGGCGAACTGCTCGTAGTCCTGTGGCGAGTAGCGGAAGGCGTGGCCTTCGCGCGCCGCGCGGCGGGCGTAGATGTTAAGCAGCTCGGCCGCGGAGTCGCGCACCTGCTCGGCCGCCTTGCGCTTGGCCTTCTCCCACTGGCCGCTGCCCAGCTTGTGCAGCGGCGCCTCGTCGGCGCTCACACCCGTGTAGCGGCTGATGAGCTGCAGCTGGCTGACGGGCACGTACAGCACCGCCTTGTCGGCGTATTCGAGGTGCAGAAATTCCTGCAGCGCGGGCGTGCCGTCGGGGTTCTTCTGGCCCACGTCCATGTTGATGAGCCCGTGGTAGCGGCCGATGCCATGCGCGCTGTGCACCACCGGGTCGCCCACGTTGAGCTCGGACAGGTCCTTGATCAGCGCCTCGACATCGCTCACCTGCTCCTGCTTCTTGCGCCGGCGCGTGGTGGCGCCGGCGGCGAACAGCTCCGTCTCGGTCACGAAGTCGATGCCGTCGCCGAGCCAGCTGAAGCCCGTCGTGACGGCGGCCGTGGCGATGCCCACCTTCTCCTCGGCATGGGCCTGGAACTCGGCCAGCGAGTCGAAGGCCGGCGGGCTCAACTGAGAGGCGCGCAGGAAATCGAGCAGGCTCTCGCGCCGCCCGGCGCTTTCCGCCAGCAGCAGCACGCGGTGCGCGGTGTTGCGGATGTGGGCGTGCAGGCGCGCCAGGGGGTCTTCGGCACCGCGCGCCACCGACAGGTCGCCCAGCTTCTGGAAATGGGCGTTGTCGGCAATGTCCTCCACACCCGGTCGCAAGGCGAGCTGCGGGTGCGCGTTGGCCCGGGTGTAGAACTGCTCGGTGGTGAGGAACAGCGCTTCCGGCGGCAGGGCCGGGCGGTCCGGGTCGCCCTGGATCAGGCGGTAGCGGTCCTTCGTGTCCTGCCAGAACCGCTGGAAGGCCGGCTCCAGATCGCCATGCAGCACCACGGTGGCCTCGGCGCCGAGGTAGTCGAACACGGTCGCCGTCTCGTCGAAGAAGAGCGGCAGGTAGTACTCGATGCCCGCGGTGGCCACGCCGTTGCCCATGTCCTTGTAGATGCGGCTCTTGGTCGGATCGCCCTCCAGCATCTCGCGCCAGCGGCTGCGGAATTTGGCCCGCGCGTCGTCGTCCATCGGGAATTCGCGGCCCGGCAGCAGGCGCACCTCCGGCACGGGGTACAGGCTGCGCTGGCTGTCCGGGTCGAATGTGCGGATGCTGTCGATCTCATCGTCGAACAGGTCCACGCGGTAAGGCACCAGCGAGCCCATGGGAAAGAGGTCGATCAGCCCGCCGCGCACCGCGTACTCGCCCGGGCTCACCACCTGCGACACATGGGAGTAGCCCGCCAGCGTGAGCTGCGCCTTGAACTTCGCCTCGTCCAGCTTCTGCTTGACCTTGAAGTGGAAGGTGTAGCCCGCGAGAAAGGAGGGCGGCGCCACCCGGTACAGCGCCGTGGTGGCCGGCACCAGCACCACGTCCGCGTCGCCCTGGCTGATGCGCCACAGCGTGGCCAGGCGCTCGCTGATCAGGTCCTGGTGCGGGGAGAACGTGTCGTAGGGCAGCGTCTCCCAGTCGGGGAACAGCGCGCAGCGCAGCTCGGGGGCGAAGAACGCCATCTCGTCGATGAGGCGCCGCGCATCGGTGGCGTCGGCCGTCACGATGGCGGTGGTGCGCCGCGCGGCTTTCTCTCGCTCGCCCAGGCGCGCCAGCAGCAGGGCATCGGCGCTGCCCACCGGGCGTGGCAGGGTGAAACGTTTTCCGGGGATGAGTTTGGGGAGGTCCATGCGGGTGGCGGTGCGTCGGGGCCGGGACACCGGCCCCGGGGGCGCGGTGTGCGCGGCGGTCGGGCGGTGCGGGCGAGTGGCAATTCTAGGCGGCGTGCTCTCGGCGCACGTTGTCAGATGGGGACGCCCGGCCCTCCTACAATGGCCGCCCCATGACCGATCTGCTCCCGCACCTTTCGCCGCCACCGCTCTCCGGCCAGGGGCGTTTCTGGGCCCTGGTGCCCTGTGCCGGCGTGGGCGCCCGTGCGGTGGCGCAGCCTTCGGGGATCGACCGGGTGGCGGCAGGCCAGGTGCCGGTGCTGCCCAAGCAGTACCAGCCGGTGGCCGGGCATCCCATGGTCCTGCACACCCTGGCCGCGTTCGCCGGCGTGGGCCGGCTGCTGGGCACGCTGGTGGCCGTGGCCCCGGGCGATGCGTTTTTCGACGGCCAGCCTCAGCCCACCTTCTTCGTGGCCCCCTGCGGGGGCGCCACCCGCGCGGCGACGGTGCTGGGCGGCCTGCGCGTGCTGCAAGAGCGCGGCGCGCTGCCCGAAGATTGGGTGCTGGTGCACGATGCGGCCCGCTGCCTGGTCACCACGGCGCAGATCGACGCGTTGATCGACGCCTGCGCCGACGACGCCGTGGGCGGGCTGCTGGCCCACAAGCTGGCCGACACGCTCAAGACCGCGATTGACGGCCCGGGCGGCGTGCGCGTGTCCTCCACGGTGGACCGCACCGACAAGTGGCTCGCCCAGACGCCCCAGATGTTCCGCCTCGGGCCGCTGCGGCAGGCGCTGGAGCACCTGGGCCCGGCGGCCACCGACGAAGCGAGCGCCATGGAGGCCATGGGCCTGCACCCCCGGCTGGTGCCGGGCGGCGCGCAGAACTTCAAGGTGACCTACCCGGCCGATTTCGCGCTGGCCGAGGCGGTGCTGGCGCAGCGCATGCATGCCGCCACCCTGGACCGCTTCGGCGGCGCCCGGGGCGAAGCCTCGGCCGTGCCGGGCAAGACGATTTTTTAGGCGCGCGCAGCGCCTGCAGGAACGCGAACGATGAACATCCGAATCGGCGAAGGCTGGGACGTGCATGCGCTGGTGCCGGGGCGCCGCCTCGTCATCGGCGGTGTGGACGTGCCGCACACCATGGGCCTGCTCGGCCATTCCGATGCCGACGTGCTGCTGCACGCCATCACCGACGCGTTGCTGGGCGCCGCCGCGCTGGGGGACATCGGCAGCCACTTCCCGGACACCGACCCCACGTTCAAAGGCGCGGATTCCGTGGCACTGCTGGTGGAGGCCGCGCGGCGCGTGCGTGCGCAGGGCTACGAGATCGGCAACATCGACAGTACGGTGATCGCGCAGGCGCCGCGTCTGGCCGCCCACATCCCCGCGATGCGGGCCCGCATCGCGCAGGCGCTGTCGCTGCAGGAGGGGCAGGTCAACGTCAAGGCCAAGACCGCCGAGCGGCTCGGCCCGGTGGGTCAGGGCCTCGCCATGGAGGCCCGGGCCGCGACGCTGCTGTTCGTCAAGCCTTCGCCGGCTTAGGGCGGCGCGGGGGCAGGTTGCGCTTGATCTGCGGGCGCTGCAGGCGCTGCTTGGGGTCCTTGCCGCCGGGCAGGTCGGTCGCCCGCTGCAATTGGATGTGGGCCACCAGCCCGCCCGATCCCGAGTTGGCCAGGGCGAAGATGCCTCCCATGCGCTGCACGGTCTTGTCCACGATGGACAGGCCCAGGCCCGCGCCGGCGGCCGCCGTGCGGGCCGAATTGCCGCGGAAGAACGGCTTGGTCAGGTTGGCCAGTTGCTCCGGCGGCACGCCCGGACCGTGGTCGCGCACCTTGATGAGCACCCACTTCTCGCGCCCCTTCGCCGCGATGTCCACGGTGGCCGTGCCGCTGTCGTGCGTCTTGCCGTAGCGGCGGGCGTTCTCCAGCAGGTTGGAGATCACGCGCGCCAGTTCGACCTCGTCGGCCAGCACGTTCAGGTCCTCGGGCACGTTCATCGAGATCTGCAGCTCGCGGTGGTCCTGCACGGCGTACACGCACGACGACACCACGCCATGCAGGTTGACCGGGTTCAGGGTCACGTTGTCGGGGCGGGCGTAGTCGAGGAACTTGTCGATGGTGGCGTCGAGCTGCACGATGTCGGCCACCATGTGTTCGCGGGCCACGTTGTCCGACACGCTCATTTCGGTTTCCAGCCGCAGGCGGGCCAGGGGCGTGCGCAGGTCATGCGAAATGCCCGCCAGCATCACTGCGCGGTCCTGCTCCAGCTTGGCGAGCTTTTGCGCCATGCGGTTGAAGCCGATGTTCACCTCGCGGATTTCGCTGGTCACGGCTTCTTCGTCGAGCTGGCTGGCGGCGAAGTCGCCGTCGCGCACCCGGTTGGCGGCATACGACAGCTGCTTGAGCGGCCGGTTGATGAGGCGCGCGATGGCTGCAGCACCCGCCAGCGACAGAGCCGCGGCGGTGATGAGCCAGATCATCCAGGTCTTGCCCCCGGCCGCACTCAAGCGGGACCGGTCCATCAGCAGCCAGTTGGGGTCGCCGTTGATGGTGAAGCCCACCCACAGGCCGCTTTCGCCATTGACGTTGCTTGCCACGATGGTGCCCGGCCCCAGGCGGGTGGTCAGCTCTTCGGTCAGCCGCATGCCGAGCGCCGAGGCGTCCAGCAGGTCGAAGCGGTCGGACGGCTCGCGCGGCAGGATGCGAACGCCTTCCTGGTCGGCCATGGTCTTGATCAGCGAGACGCGCGCGATCGCATCGGCATGCACCAGCGCCGCGCGGCTCAGGTTCACCAGCGAGGCGATCTGCTGCGCCGTCTGCAGCGTGCGCGGCTCGAACTCCAGCGCCCGCAGCGTCTGCAGCCAGGCCAGGATGCTGCCCACCAGCAGCAGCGCGAGCAGGAAGAACGTGCGCCAGAAGAGGTTCAGCCCCACCCGTGCGCGCTGCGCCCGCAGGTACACGGGGGCCTCCAGGGGGGCGGGGCTGGTGGCGTCGGACGACGCTGCTTCGTAGTTGGCGCTCATGTCGTGAGAATCATCGGGAAATTGCCGAAGGGCAAAGGGCGCCACGGCGAAAACGCAGCCCTCGGCAAAAGGGAGATCAGCTCGTGCCGTCCGGCACGAACACGTAGCCCACGCCCCAGACGGTCTGGATGTAGCGCGGCGCCGCGGCGTCCACCTCGACCAGTTTGCGAAGGCGGGACACCTGCACGTCCAGGCTGCGGTCGAACGGCTCGAACTCGCGGCCACGCGCCAGCAGGGCCAGCTTTTCCCGCGACAGCGGCTGCCGTGGGTGGCGGACCAGCGCCTTCAGCATGGCGAACTCGCCGGTGGTGAGTGGCAGCTCTTCGCCGCTGCGCTGCAGTGCGCGCGTGCCCAGATCGAAGGTGAAAGGACCGAAGGTGACGACCTCGTTGTCGCCCGACGGAGCGCCCGGCGCCTCTTGCGGCGGCCGGCGGCGCAGCACCGCGTGGATGCGGGCCAGCAGTTCGCGGGGGTTGAACGGCTTGCCCAGGTAATCGTCGGCGCCCACTTCCAGGCCCACGATGCGGTCCACGTCCTCGCCCTTGGCGGTCAGCATGATGATGGGAGTGCGATCGTTGGCGGCGCGAAGGCGGCGGCAGATCGAGAGGCCGTCCTCGCCGGGCATCATCAGGTCCAGCACGATGAGGTCCACGGTTTCGCGCAGCAGAATGCGGTTGAGGGCCTTGCCATCTTCCGCAACCATGACTTCGAAGCCCTCTTGCGTGAGATAGCGCCGCAGCAAATCGCGAATGCGGGCGTCGTCATCCACCACGAGAATCTTGTCGGTACGGTTGGTTGTTGAGGCCATTTGTTTCCCAAGTCCTATTTGTAACAGAGCCGATTCTGACCACCTTGAACCCCGAAGTTCGGCTTTTTGCCAGATACCTGACCAACTGTTACAAGTTTTGCCCCACCACGCACAGACGCTATCGGGCCTTTACCGCCGATTGATCTGGACCGGTTAACGTAGCGTTTCAAGGGTGTCCGATGCACCCGCCCACTTTCTCTTCACAAGGATTCCGATCATGAAAGTTGCTACCAAAATAATAGCTGCAGGCGCTTTTCTGGTGTGCGCTGGCGCCGCTTTCTCCCAAAACGCCGTGATGCCGCCACCGCAGAATGTGCTGCAGCTGTCCGCGACCGGCACCGTGGATGTCCAGCAGGACCTGCTGGTGCTCACGCTCGCTACCAGCAAGGAAGGCGCCGACGCAGCCACGGTGCAGACGCAGCTCAAGCAAGCGCTGGACTCCGCGTTGGCGGAGGCCAAGCGCTCTGCCCAGCCGGACCAGATGGATGTGCGCACCGGCGCGTTCGGCATGTACCCGCGCTATGGCAAGGAGGGCAAGATCAACGGCTGGCAGGGCCGGGCCGAGCTGATCCTGCAGGGCCGCGATTTCTCGCGCATCACCACCACCGCCGGCAAGATCCAGTCCATGCCGATCAGCCAGATCGCCTTCGACCTGTCGCGCGAGGCCCGCGAGAAGGTGGAGGGCGAGGCGCAGACCAAGGCCATCGAGCAATTCAAGGCCCGTGCGAATGAGCTGGCGCGCGGCTTCGGCTTCAGCGGCTACACGCTGCGGGAGGTGGCGGTGAACAGCAACGAGATGATCCCCGGCCCCCGGCCGCGCATGATGGCCATGGAGGCCAAGATGTCGTCGATGTCCGCCGATGCGCCCGTACCGGTGGAAGCCGGCAAGGCGCAGGTGGTGGTGAACGTCTCCGGCGCCGTGCAACTGCGCTGAGGGGTTGGCGGGCTGACGCCCGTGCCGGACCGCCTCCTTCCCTGGATGCCAAGGCAGGGCGCCGGTGATCGGGCGGTTAAGGCTTTTCGTTTTTACTGGGCGGCCCAGCCACCGTCCATGTTCCAGGCGACGCCGCGGACATTGTTGGCCGCCGGCGAGCAGAAGAACACCGCCAGTTCACCCAGCTCTTCGGGCGTGGTGAACTGCAGCGAGGGTTCCTTTTCGCTCAGCAACTGCTTCTTGGCGTCTTCGTTCGACAGGCCCTGGTCGGCCGCCTTGGCATCGACCTGTTTCTGAACCAGCGGCGTGAGCACCCAGCCGGGACAGATCGCATTGCAGGTCACGCCGATGGTGGCGGTTTCCAATGCGGTGACCTTCGTCAGGCCCACGATGCCGTGCTTGGCTGCCACATAGGCTGCCTTCTGGGCCGAAGCCACCAGCCCGTGCACCGAGGCGATGTTGATGATGCGGCCCCAGTTGGCCGCTTTCATTGGAGGCAGGGCCAGGCGCGATGTGTGGAAGGCGCTGGTCAGGTTGATCGCCAGGATGGCATCCCACTTCTCAACGGGAAAGTCCTCCACGTTCGCCACGTGCTGGATGCCTGCGTTGTTGACCAGGATGTCCACGCGCCCGAACTGGCTGGCGCTGTACTTCATCATGTCCTCGATGTCCGCTGCGCGGCCCATGTCGGCGCCGTGGTAGGCCACCTGCGCGCCATGGCTTTCGCCGGCCGCCAGCACTTCGGCACGGGGGCCGTCCACATCGCCGAAACCATTGAGGACGACGTTGGCGCCCTGGCGCGCGAGCGCCTTGGCGATGCCCAGTCCGATGCCGCTCGTGGAGCCGGTGACGAGGGCGGTTTTGCCTTGAAGCATGTGAGTCTCTCCGAATGAATTAGGATGAACGCAACCATTATCGAGCGCCCCCGCGACGAATTCGTTCCCATGACCGAGCCTACGCTGAATTACGTGAATTGCCCTGGAATCGCTGCCAAGGAGGGCTCGGCGGACGGAGCAGCCGTCAGCCATCGCATGGCGTATTGGGAATGGAACGCGACGGGCCAGCCGGGCCATCCCCATGTGGTGGTTTGCGTGCATGGCCTGTCGCGCCAGGGGCGTGATTTCGATGTGCTCGCCCGCCGTCTGTCCCGCCACGCCCGTGTGCTGTGCCCCGATGTGGCCGGCCGCGGCCGCAGCGACTGGCTCGCCGACCCCATGGCCTATCAGGTGCCGGTGTATGCAGCCGACATGCTGGCACTGCTGGCCGACGTGCATGGCCGTGCACCCATCCAGCATCTGGACTGGGTGGGCACCAGCATGGGCGGGCTGATCGGCATGGCGCTGTGCGGCCAGCCAAGCCTGCCGCTTCCCGTGCCGGTGCGCAGGCTGGTCCTGAATGATGTAGGGCCGGTGATCGAATGGAGTGCGCTCCAGCGCATCGGCCAGTACCTCGGGCGGCCCGCCCACTTCGAAACGGAGCAGCAGGCAGCCGATGCCCTGTGGACGATCTCCTCCAGCTTCGGCCCCCATACGCCGGCGCAGTGGCTAGCATTGTCGCGCGCCATGCTCCGGCCTGCGCCCGAGGGTGGGTTCGTGCTGCACTACGACCCGGCCATCGCCCAGCCGTTTCGCGCGATGACGCAGGAGGCCGCCGTTGCGGGCGAGGCGCAGCTGTGGCAGCTGTATGAACAGATCAGTGCGCGCACGCTGCTGCTTCGCGGCGCGCAATCGGATCTGCTCTCGCCCTCGACGGCGCAAGCCATGTCGCAACGCGGGCCCCGCGCGCAGGTGGTGGAGTGGAGCGGGGTGGGGCACGCCCCGACGCTGGTGGCGGACGAACAGGTGGATGCGGTCGAGGCATTTCTCTTCGACCCCGGCGAAAGAGGTGGGCTGTGAAGAGCCTGTCCACCGCCACTCCCGGCATGCAGGGCCAGGGGGGGCGCGGGGAGCGCGTCGCCCCGGTCCGATGCCGTGCCGCAGCTCATCGCTGCCACGGCGCTGTCGCTGCCCGAGCAAGCGGGCGCGCTGGCGCGGGCCCGGGCCTTTGCGGAACCGCTGCTGTCCAGCGAGACGCTGGAGACCGGCGAGAACACCTTCGCGCATGCCGAAGCCGTCGCCTCCATCCTCAAGAACATCGGTGGGTCGGAAGCCATGCAGGCGGCCAGCTATCTGGTGCATGCCTGCTCCCACCTGAACAAGCCCGAGGAGGTCATCGCCAAAGCCTTCGGGCAGAACTTTGCCGCCCTGGCCGTGGAGACCACCAAGCTCATGCGCGTGCAGCAGCAGGCGCGCGAAGCCCAGCTTGCCGGGCAGCCGGTGGACGACCCCGCCACGCAGACCGAGAACGTGCGCAAGATGCTGCTCGCATTCTCCCGGGACCTGCGCGTCGTGATGCTGCGTCTGGCCTCGCGCCTGCAAACCCTGCGCTTTTACGCGGCCACCAAACGCGCCGTGTCGCCCGGCATCGCGCGCGAGGCCCTGCAGGTGTTCGCCCCGCTGGCCAACCGGCTCGGCATCTGGCAGATGAAGTGGGAGTTGGAAGACCTGTCCTTCCGGTTCCTGGAGCCGGAGACCTACAAGCAGGTGGCCCGGCTGCTGGACGAAAAGCGGGCCGAGCGCGAGGTGTACATGGAGCAGCTTCGCGGCCGGCTGGAGTCCGAACTGCGGGCCCGCAGCATCAGCGCCAGCGTGCAGGGCCGGCCCAAGCACATCTACAGCATCGTCAAGAAGATGCGTGGCAAGTCGCTCGACTTCGAGCATGTGTTCGACATCCGGGCGCTGCGGGTGGTGGTGCCTTCGGTGAAGGATTGCTACGCCGCGCTGTCCTGGGTGCACGAGCATTTCAAGCCCATTGATGCCGAGTTCGACGACTACATCGCCAAGCCCAAGCCCAACGGCTACCAGTCGCTGCACACCGTCGTGCGCGACGAGACGGGCAAGGCCATCGAAATCCAGATCCGCACCCAGGCCATGAACGACCACGCCGAGCATGGCGTGGCCGCGCACTGGGCCTACAAGGAGGCCGGCACCAAAGGCTATGCGGGCGTTTCGGCCTCCGGCGAATACGACGCCAAGATCGCGGTGCTGCGCCAGTTGCTGGCCTGGGAGCGGGACATGGCGGGCACCGTGCAGCACGGGGGGCTGTTCGAGGACCGCATCTACGTGCTCACGCCGGACGCGGCCGTGGTGGAGTTGCCGCAGGGCGCCACCCCGGTCGATTTCGCCTATGCGGTGCACACCAGTGTCGGCCACCGTTGCCGCGGCGCGCGTGTCGACGGGGCCATGGTGCCGCTCAACACGCCGCTGCAGAACGGGCAGACGGTCGAAATCACCACCGTCAAGGAAGGCCGCCCGTCGCGCGACTGGCTCAATGCCGAGCTGGGCTACCTCACCAGCCACCGCGCCCGCGCCAAGGTGCGTGCCTGGTTCAACGCCCAGGCCACGCATGAGACCACGGCGCGGGGCCGCGAGGCAGTGGAAAAGCTGCTGCAGCGCGAGGGCAAGACCGCCATCAAGCTCGACGATCTTGCCGTGCAGCTGGGCTTCAAGACGGCAGACGCCTTGTTCGAAGTGGTGGGCAAGGACGAGTTCTCGCTGCGCACCATCGAGACGCTGCTGCGCCCGCCCGAACCCGTGCTGCAGCCGGACGATTACCTGCTGCTCAAGAAGACGCGCACCTCCGAGACCGCGCCCAAGGGCGGGGTGCTGGTGGTGGGCATCGATTCGCTGATGACCCAACTGGCCAAGTGCTGCAAGCCTGCGCCGCCCGACAGCATCCGGGGCTTCGTCACGCGCGGCAAAGGGGTCAGCGTGCACCGCGCCGACTGCAGCAATTTTCGCGAGATGGCGGCGCGCAGTGCCGAACGCGTCATCGAAGTGGAGTGGGGGCAATCCAAGGCGTCCGCCGGTGCCGGCCCGTCGGTCTATCCGGTGGACGTGTCGGTCGAGGCTGCAGACCGGCAAGGCCTGCTGCGCGACATTTCCGAGGTCTTCGCCAGGGAGAAGACCAACGTGATCGGCGTTCAGACGCAGTCCGTGAAAGGCACGGCCTGGATGACGTTCACGGTGGAGGTGGCCGACTCAGGCCGGCTCAACAAAGTGCTTGGCATCGTGGCCACGGTGCAAGGCGTGCGCTCTGCACGGCGCCGTTGAAAGAAAGCGCGCGAAGTTGCCTGGAACGCGTATTTTTTTACTGCTACAATCTCGCTTCTCGAATACACACAGGCGCGTAGCTCAGCTGGTTAGAGCACCACCTTGACATGGTGGGGGTCGTTGGTTCGAGTCCAATCGCGCCTACCAACTAACCATTGGTAAAAGCCTTCCAAATCATCGATTTGGAAGGCTTTTTTATTTCCGAAAGGGCTTTCGGGCGTCCTGCCGCAAAGTGTCAGCGGGACAGGGGGGATGCGGCTCTTGCAATTGGTCCCGGGTCTTCGAGGTCGCGCCTCGAATGGTTTGCTCCCGTGGTCTCGGATCGCTTGGATAAACCTCCGCAAAGCCGCCAGAAAAAGCCTTGGCGTGGATGCCAACAAAAAATGCCAGCCAGCGTTGGCTGACTGGCATTCGATGTTGCAGGCTTTGCCTTCCGGAGAAGAGGCCCATTCCAGGGCCCTCTCCAGAAATACCGCTCAGCGCTTGTCCAGCGGCTGCACGTCGCGGCGCTCCGCGCCCACGAACAGTTGGCGGGGGCGGCCGATCTTGTACTCGGGGTCGCCGATCATTTCGTTCAGCTGGGCGATCCAGCCCACGGTGCGGGCCAGCGCGAAGATGCCGGTGAACAGGTTCACCGGGATGCCGATCGCGCGTTGCACGATGCCGGAGTAGAAGTCCACGTTCGGGTAGAGCTTGCGCTGCACGAAGTAGTCGTCTTCCAGGGCGATCTTTTCCAGTTCCTTGGCCAGGGCGAACAGCGGATCCTTTTCGAGGCCCAGTTCGGCCAGCACTTCGTTGCAGGTTTCCTGCATGAGCTTGGCGCGCGGGTCGTAGTTCTTGTACACGCGGTGACCGAAGCCCATCAGCTTCACACCGGAGTTCTTGTCCTTGACCTGCTTGATGAACTCGCCGATCTTCTCCACGCCGCCCTGCGCCTGGATGTCGTGCAGCATGTTCAATGCGGCTTCGTTGGCGCCACCGTGGGCGGGGCCCCAGAGGCAGGCCACGCCAGCGGCGATGGCGGCGAACGGGTTGGTGCCGGAGGAGCCGCACAGGCGCACCGTGGAAGTGGAGGCGTTCTGCTCGTGGTCGGCGTGCAGGATGAAGATGCGGTCCAGCGCGCGTTCGAGCACCGGATTGACCTTGTACTCTTCGCACGGCGTGCCGAACATCATGCGCAGGAAGTTGCCGGCATAGCTCAGGTCGTTCTGCGGGTACATGTAGGGCTGGCCCACGCCGTACTTGTATGCCATCGACACCAGCGTCGGCATCTTGGCGATCAGGCGGATGGCCGAGATCTCGCGGTGCTGCGGGTTGTTGATGTCCGTGCTGTCATGGTAGAAGGCCGAGAGCGCGCCCACCAGGCCCGTCAGCACGGCCATCGGGTGGGCGTCACGGCGGAAGCCACGCAGGAAGAACTGCATCTGCTCGTTGACCATCGTGTGCTTGGTCACGCTGTCGCTGAACTCGGTCTTCTGCGCGGGGTTGGGCAGTTCGCCCTTGAGCAGCAGGTAGCAGGTTTCCAGGAAGTCGCACTGCGTGGCCAACTGCTCGATGGGGTAGCCGCGGTACAGCAGCTCGCCCTTGTCGCCGTCGATGTACGTGATCGAGGACTGGCATGCCGCAGTGGAAAGGAAACCGGGGTCGTAGGTGAACATGCCCGTCTGCGCGTACAGCTTGCGGATGTCGACCACGTCGGGGCCGATACTGCCTTGGTACACGGGAAGTTCCACGCTGGGGCTGCCGTTGCTGAACGATAGCGTTGCCTTGTTGTCTGCCAGTTTCATTTCCAGTTTCCTTCTGTTGTTAGCCCGCAAGCGGTGGAGGGGGTGCTGACGCTCTGCGGCGCAGCTGTTCAAGCACTTCCTTGACGTCCCTGGTATCGATCTCGCCCGTGGGTTCCTTGCGCCGCAGCAGCAGGTCCAGCAGGTCGTTGTCGGAAAGGTCCATCAAGGTCGTGAGACCTTGTGCCTGGCGCTGGGTCAGGCGCGAGCCGTAGGTGGCGAAGAACTGCTCGATGAACAGATCGTTCTCCACCAGGCCGCGGCGGCTGCGCCACTTCAGCTTGGCGGCCTCGCGTTCGTCGAGCAATTCGTCGTCGGCCATGGCGGTCAGATGGCGCGACGCACCATCAGTTCCTTGATCTTGCCGATGGCCTTGGTGGGGTTGAGACCCTTGGGGCACACGTCCACGCAGTTCATGATGGTGTGGCAGCGGAACAGGCGATAGGGATCTTCGAGGTTGTCCAGACGGGCGCCCGTGGCCTCGTCGCGGCTGTCCGCAATGAAACGATACGCCTGCAGCAGGCCGGCGGGGCCCACAAACTTGTCGGGGTTCCACCAGAAGCTGGGGCAGCTCGTCGAGCAGCTGGCGCACAGGATGCACTCGTACAGGCCGTTGAGCTCATCGCGCTCTTCCGGGCTCTGCAGGCGTTCCTTCTCGGGCGTGATGCCTTCGGTGATGAGGTACGGCTTGATCGAGTTGTACTGCTTGAAGAACTGCGTCATGTCCACGATCAGGTCGCGGATCACGGGCAGCCCGGGCAGTGGCTTGAGCACGATGGTGCCCTTGAGCGTGTTCATGTTGGTGAGGCACGCCAGGCCGTTCTTGCCGTTGATGTTCATCGCATCGGAACCGCAGACGCCTTCGCGGCACGAACGGCGGAACGAGATGGATGGGTCCTGCGCCTTGAGCTTCACCAGGGCGTCCAGCAGCATGCGCTCGTGGCCGTCGAGTTCGATCTCCACGGTCTGCATGTAGGGCTTGGCGTCCTTGTCCGGATCGTAGCGGTAGATTTGAAAGGTGCGCTTCATGGTGTTCTTTCTCGTGGGCTTGTAGGGTCAGAACGTACGGACCTTGGGAGGCACGCTGTCGACCGTCAAAGGCTTCAGGTTCACGGGCTTGTAGGTCAGGTTGTTGCCTGCGCTGTGCCACAAGGTGTGCTTCATCCACTCTTTGTCGTTGCGGCCCAGCGGGAATTCCGCGTGGTCGGCCGGATGCTCGTAGTCATACACGGTGTGGGCGCCGCGGCATTCCTTGCGGGCGGCGGCAGAGGTCATCGTGGCCTGGGCCACTTCGATGAGGTTGTCCACTTCCAGTGCTTCCATGCGCGCGGTGTTCCAGACCTTGGACTTGTCCTTGAGCGTGACGGAACCCACCCGCTCGCGGATGGCGTTGATCTTGACCACGCCTTCATCCATGCCTTCTTGCGTGCGGAACACGCCGGCGTGCTGCTGCATCGACGCGCGGATGTCGTTGGCGACGTCCTGAGCGTAGGTGCCTTCGTTCGAATCCTGCAGCTGGTTCAGGCGCGCCAGGGTGCGGTCGGCGGCGTCGGCCGGCAGGGGCTTGTGCTCGCCGCTGCCCTTGATCATGTCCACGATGTGGCGGCCTGCGGACTTGCCGAAGACCAGCAGGTCGAGCAGCGAGTTCGTGCCCAGGCGGTTGGCGCCGTGCACCGACACGCACGAGCATTCGCCCACGGCGTACAGGCCGTTGACGACCTGGTTGTGCACGTCGCCGTTTTGGATCACGACCTGGCCGTTGATGTTGGTCGGAATGCCGCCCATCTGGTAGTGGATGGTGGGCACCACGGGGATCGGTTCCTTCGTGATGTCGACGTTGGCGAAGTTGACGCCGATCTCATACACCGAAGGCAGACGCTTGTGGATCGTCTCGGCACCGAGGTGGTCGAGCTTGAGCAGCACGTAGTCCTTGTTGGGACCGCAGCCGCGGCCTTCCTTGATTTCCTGGTCCATCGAACGCGAGACGAAGTCGCGCGGCGCCAGGTCCTTCAGCGTGGGCGCGTAGCGCTCCATGAAGCGTTCGCCGTTGCTGTTGAGCAAGATGGCGCCTTCGCCGCGGCAGCCTTCGGTCAGCAGCACGCCGGCACCGGCCACGCCGGTAGGGTGGAACTGCCAGAACTCCATGTCCTGCAGCGGGATGCCTGCGCGTGCCGCCATGCCCAGGCCGTCGCCGGTGTTGATGAACGCGTTGGTCGATGCCGCGAAGATGCGGCCCGCGCCGCCGGTGGCCAGCAGCACGGCCTTGGCTTGCAGGGCATACAGCTCGCCGGTTTCGAGTTCCAGGGCGGTCACGCCGACCACGTCGCCAGCGGCGTCGCGGATCAGGTCGAGCGCCATCCACTCCACGAAGAAGTTGGTCTTGGCCTTGACGTTCTGCTGGTACAGCGTGTGCAGCATGGCGTGGCCGGTGCGGTCGGCTGCGGCGCAGGCGCGCTGCACCGGCTTTTCACCGTAATTGGCCGTGTGGCCACCGAAGGGGCGCTGGTAGATGGTGCCGTCGGGGTTGCGGTCGAACGGCATGCCGAAGTGTTCGAGCTCGTACACGACCTTGGGGGCTTCGCGGCACATGAACTCGATGGCATCCTGATCGCCCAGCCAGTCCGAGCCCTTGATGGTGTCGTAGAAGTGGTAGTGCCAGTTGTCCTCGCTCATGTTGCCGAGCGACGCGCTCACGCCGCCCTGCGCCGCCACGGTGTGCGAGCGGGTGGGGAACACTTTGGACAGCGAGGCCACGTTCAGGCCGGCGCGGGAGAGTTCGAGGGCGGCGCGCATGCCGGAGCCGCCGGCGCCGACGATGACGACATCGAACTTGCGCGTGGTGATGTTCGCTTTGGTGTAGCTCATTGTTATTTGCCTTCAGTCGCGGGGGATTGAATCAGAGACGCCAGAGGATCTGGATACCCCAGCCGGCGCAGCCGACGAGCCAGAAGATCGCGATGGCTTGCAGGGCGAGGCGCAAGCCCACGGGCTTCACGTAGTCCATCAGCACATCGCGCGTGCCTACCCAGACGTGCCAGGCGAGGGCCACGATGACGGAGAAGGTCAGCACCTTCATCCATTGCGCCGAGAAGATCGAGGCCCAGCGGTCGTAGCCGATGGGACCCTTGGTCAGCAGCACCTGGGCGAGCAGCACCACGGTGAAGAGCGCCATCAGGGCGGCGGTCACGCGCTGGCTCAGCCAGTCGCGCACTCCGTAGTGGGCACCGACGACGATGCGCTTGGAGCCGTAGTTCACGGACATAGGAGATCCTTTTTTTGTGGGGTTCGTGGGATAAGCCGGCGCGGCTCAGTACAGGCCGAACAGCTTGGCGCCGAGCACGACGGTGAGGGCGATGCTGATGACGAGCGTGGCGGTGGCGGATTTGCTGCCGAAATCCTTGTTCACCGCGTCATGGCTCACGTCCATCCACAGGTGGCGCAGGCCGGCGGTGAAGTGGTGCAGGTACGACCAGATGAGGGCCAGCACGACGAGCTTGAGGAACCAGCCCGGCACGAAGCCCAGGCCCACCGTGAAGGCGGCCTTGAATTTGCCGAAGGAGATTTCGGAGGACACCGAGGTGTCGAACATCCACAGGATGAAGGGGAGCAGCACCAGCATGATCACACCGCTGACGCGGTGCAGGATCGACACCCATCCTGCGGCAGGAAGGCGGTAGGTGGGCAGGTCCGTGAGGGCATTGATGTTGCGGAATTCAGGCCGCTTTTTGGCGATCTCGGTCATGGCGGTGCTTTCGTGGATGTAACTGCTTTGTAATTTCGCGCGAACGAAACAACCCAAAATTCTATTGCAATGCAACAACCGCAGTGTTTCGGTACGGCGTAATTTCACCGCGCGGTATCGGCATGGTCGGGCAGTCTCAGCTCAGTTCGTTGTGGTAGTGGTGCGTATCGGTGCGATACAGGCCCTTGCGTAACTCCATCGGAACTTCGTTGTAGGTGTAGGCAATGCGCTCCACGCTGAGCAGCGGCGTACCGGGTGCGACCTGCAGCAGCCGCGCCTGCTCGTCATCGGGCTGCACCGCCCGCAGCTTCTCGTCGGCGCGCACCATTCTGACGCCGAAATCGATTTCGAACATGGCGTAGGTGGGGCCCTGGTAGCTGGACATCTGCTCGGCGGTCAGCCCCTTGAAGGCCTGCCCGGGCAGCCAGATGTCTTCCAGGATGGTGGGAACGTCGCCGAACGACAGGATGCGCCGGGCATGCACCACGGCGTCGCCGCTGCGCAGCGCCAGAGCGCGAGCGATCTCGGCGCTGGCACGGATGCGGCGGCATTCGATGATGTGGCGCTGGGCCGGCCCCTCGACCCGGGCGTCGCCCGAGTCGGGCATGAGCTTGAGGAACCGGTATTGCACGTGCCGCTCGGCATGCGTGGCGACGAAGGTGCCCTTGCCCTGGCGGCGAACGACGAGGTTCTCCGCCGCCAGCTCATCGATGGCCTTGCGCACCGTGCCCTGGCTCACGCGGAAGCGGGCGGCCAGTTCCATCTCGCTCGGGATCGATTCGCCCGGCTTCCATTCGCCACGCTGCAGGCTGTGCAGGATGAGTCCCTTGATCTGCTGGTACAGCGGGCTGAAGGCCGGCGTGGGTGCGCCCGCGCTTCCTGCGGGGAGCGCAGGGCTGTCGGAGGCGGCAACCGGAAGGGTGGACATGGCGGCGGATCGAGGGGCGGCTGGCGCGCGGGGCAAAGGTGGGGTGTTTTCGCTCGTCGGCGAGGTCGGATCATATCTTATATAAGACATAAGACAAATTGACCGGATCCGGATTTCAGCGGTACACTCGGGAGCTGTTCTGCAGGGCACGGGCTGCTTGGTTTGACTGGCGCTGGTGCATCGACTGCACCGACACCCGTTTTTCCACTTTCTGGAGTTTTTCATGAGCAAGAAGCCCGTCCGCGTTGCTGTTACCGGCGCCGCCGGTCAAATCGGTTACGCCCTGCTGTTCCGCATTGCCTCCGGCGAAATGCTGGGCAAGGACCAGCCCGTCATCCTGCAATTGCTCGAAGTGCCCGTCGAAGGCCCGCAAAAGGCGCTCAAGGGCGTGATGATGGAACTCGACGACTGCGCCTTCCCGCTGCTGGTTGGCATGGAAGCCCACAGCGACCCCATGACGGCATTCAAGGACGCGGATTACGCCCTGCTGGTGGGCTCGCGCCCCCGCGGCCCGGGCATGGAACGTGCCGAGCTGCTGGCCGTCAACGGCGCCATCTTCACGGCCCAGGGCAAGGCGCTGAACGCCGTGGCCAGCCGCAACGTGAAGGTGCTGGTCGTGGGCAACCCTGCCAACACCAACGCCTACATCGCCATGAAGAGCGCGCCGGACCTGCCGCGCAAGAACTTCACCGCCATGCTGCGCCTGGACCACAACCGTGCTGCCAGCCAGATCGCCGCCAAGACCGGCAAGCCCGTGGCCGCCATCGAAAAGCTGGCCGTGTGGGGCAACCACTCGCCCACGATGTATGCCGACTACCGCTTCGCCACCATCGATGGCGAAAGCGTCGCCAAGACGATCAACGACCAGGAATGGAACGCCAACACGTTCTTGCCCACGGTGGGCAAGCGCGGTGCCGCCATCATCGAGGCGCGCGGTTCCTCCTCGGCCGCTTCGGCAGCCAACGCCGCCATTGACCACATGCGCGACTGGGCCCTGGGCACCAATGGCAAGTGGGTCACCATGGGTGTTCCTTCGGATGGCCAATACGGCATTCCGAAGGATGTGATGTTCGGTTTCCCTGTCACCTGCGAAAACGGCGAGTACAAGGTCGTCGAAGGCCTGGAAATCGACGCTTTCAGCCAGGAACGCATCGACAAGACGCTGGCCGAGCTGCAAGGCGAGCAAGACGGCGTGAAGCACCTGCTGTAATTTTTTCGGGTTCCGTTTTTTCATGCTCGACTGGAATCCCGCGCTCTACCGCCGCTACGAGGACGAGCGCACGCGCCCGGCCCAGGAGCTGCTCGCGCGGGTGCCCCATTCCGCGCCGGTCCACGTGGTGGACCTGGGCTGCGGGCCGGGCAATTCCACCGAGCTGCTGGTGCGGCGCTTCCCGCAGGCGCAGGTGACCGGCATCGACAATTCCGAAGCCATGCTGGCCAGCGCGCGCGAGCGCCTGCCCGGCGTGTCCTTCGTGCTGGGCGACATCGCCCGCTGGGTGCCCGACACGGCGCCCGACCTCATTTACGCCAATGCCTCCCTGCAATGGGTGGGAGGGCATGGCGACCTCTTTCCGCGCCTGTTCGATAGCCTCGCCCCCGGCGGCGTGCTGGCAATCCAGATGCCCGACAACCGCCAGGAGCCCACGCACCGCCTGATGCGCGAAGTGGCGGCGGAGGCCCCGTGGCGCGAGCCCATCGGCGATGCCGACGCGCTGCGCACCGAGCTCCTGGACATCGGCGGCTACTACGACCTGCTGGCCACGCGCGCCGAGCGCATCGACGTGTGGCACACCGTCTACCAGCATGTGATGGCGTCGCCCGCGGCCATCGTCGAATGGGTGCGCGCCACGGGCCTCAAGCCCTTCATCGACCCGCTGGGCGATGCGTTGCGCGAGGGCTTCCTGGCCGAGTACGAGCGCCGCATCGCCGCGGCCTATGCCGTGCGCAGCGATGGCCGCCGTTTGCTGGCGTTCCCGCGCATGTTCATCGTGGCGCAGCGCCCGTCATGAGCGCGACCGGTGCCCACCCTGCGGCGGTGCTCATGGGCGCCCAGGCCAGTGCCATGCGCTTGCCGGTCTGCGACCATTACAGCGGCGTGGAAGCGCGCATGCGCAAGAGCCTGGAACTGCAAGCCGCCATGGCGGCCGAGCTGGGCCGCTGCGTGTTCGATGTGACCCTCGATTGCGAAGACGGTGCCCCCGTGGGCCGCGAGCGCGAGCATGCCGCCCTCGTGGCGCATTTGGCTCGCACCGCATCCCCCGGTGCCCGGGTGGCCGCGCGCGTGCATGCCGTGGACCACCCCGCCTTCGCCGAAGACATGGCCACCATCGCCGGCGAAGCCGCCACGCGGCTGTGCCACATCATGGTGCCCAAGGTCGAGTCGGTGGACGACGTGCTGCACGCCGAAAAGGCCCTGCTCGCCGCATCGGCAGGGCAGGTGCCGTTGCACGTGCTGCTGGAGTCGCCCGCGGCTATTCAGCGGGCTTTCGAGATCGCCGCCCATCCGCGCGTGCAGTCGATCAGTTTCGGCTTGATGGATTTCGTCTCGGCGCATGCCGGTGCGATTCCCGCGAGTGCCATGGGATCGCAGGGCCAGTTCGAGCACCCACTGGTGGTGCGCGCCAAGCTCGAGATCGCCGCGGCATGCCACGCCCACGGCAAGGTGCCGTCCCACTGCGTGGTGACCGAGTTCAACGATGCCGATGCCCTGCGCACGGCGGCCGGGCGCGCCGCGCGCCAACTGGGCTACACGCGCATGTGGAGCATCCACCCGGCGCAGATCCGCCCCATCCTGGAAGCCTTTGCGCCCGCGCAGGACGAGATCGCGCAGGCGGCCCAGCTTCTTTCCACCGCCGCGCACGCCGACTGGGCCCCCGTCAGCGTCGATGGCGTATTGCACGACCGCGCCAGCTACCGCTATTTCTGGCAGGTGCTGGAGCGTGCGCACCAGACCGGCCGCGCGCTGCCCGCCGCGGCGCAGGCCTGGTTTGCCCAGCCGGCCGCGGGTCCACAGGCCTGAGCCGTCCCACCATCAAGTTCCCCACACCTCCTTTTTCGTCGGAGTTCCCATGAAAACCTTCATCGCTTCTGCCCTGATGCTGCTGGCCCCTGCGCTGGTGATGGCGCAAGACGCCGCTCCCGCCAAGCCCGCACCGGCCAAGAGCACGGCCAAGGCCGCACCTGCCAAGGCCGCCGCCAAGGAGAAGTCCGCCGAGGCCAAGCCCGCGGCCAAGCCAGCTGCCAAGAGCGCGGCAGCCAAGCCGGCCGCGGCCAAGAAGGCCACGAGCAGCCGCACGCAGCTCAAGAGCGCCACCAACCAGGTGGCCACCGGCATCATCGCGGCCGAGGCTGCCCTGACGCCGCAGGAACTGGCCATCGCCGAACGCGTGCACACCGGCCACATTCCCTGCGAACTGGGCGCTTCCGTGCATGTGGAAGCCGATGCCAAGTCGCCGGGCCACTTTCGCATCGACGGCAAGGGCTTCAACTACTACATGTCGCCCATCGCGACCAGCACGGGCGCGGTGCGCCTGGAGGACCAGAAGGCCGGCGCCGTGTGGATCCAGATCGCCAACAAGTCCATGCTCATGAACCAGAAGCTCGGCCAGCGCCTGGCTGACGAGTGCATGAGCCCGCAGCAGGTCGCCGTGACCGAATCCATCAAGAAGAACCCGCAGCCCAGCCTGCTGGAAGCCCTGCCTGCCTCCGCCAACGCACCTGCCACCGTGGCGGCGCCAGCGGCTGCATCCGCACCGGCCCAGTGATTCTTCTTGCCCGGGCGCACCCGCTGCGCCCGGACCGCAGGGCCTGCCATGGCCAGCCCCACACACCAAAAACCCACCGGAGAAAAATATGTTGAAAGCCTACCGTGACCATGTGGCCGAGCGCGCCGCATTGGGCATTCCGCCCCTGCCTCTCACGGCCAAGCAGACCGCCTCGCTGATCGAGCTGCTGAAGGCTCCGCCCGCCGGCGAAGAAGCCACGCTGGTGGACCTGATCACCTACCGCGTGCCGGCCGGTGTGGATGATGCCGCCAAGGTCAAGGCCAGCTACCTGGCGGCCGTGGCCCACGGCACGGAAAAGTGCGCATTGATCGGCCGCGAGAAGGCCACCGAGCTGCTGGGCACCATGCTGGGCGGCTACAACCTCACGCCGCTGATCGACCTGCTGGACGATGCGGCCGTGGCGTCCGTCGCGGCCGAAGGCCTCAAGAAGACGTTGCTGATGTTCGATCAGTTCCATGACGTCAAGGAAAAGGCCGACAAGGGCAACGAATTCGCCAAGGCCGTCCTGCAAAGCTGGGCCGACGCAGAGTGGTTCACCAGCCGCCCCGAAGTGCCGCAGAGCATCAAGCTCACGGTGCTCAAGGTCACCGGCGAAACCAACACCGACGATCTGTCGCCCGCCCCCGATGCCTGGAGCCGTCCCGACATTCCGCTGCATGCGCTGGCCATGCTCAAGAACAAGCGCGACGGGATCACGCCGGAAGAAGACGGCAAGCGCGGCCCGGTGAAGTTCATCGAAGACCTGCGCGCCAAGGGCAACCTCGTGGCCTACGTGGGCGACGTGGTGGGCACGGGTTCCAGCCGCAAGTCGGCCACCAACAGCGTGCTGTGGTTCACCGGCGAAGACATCCCCTACGTGCCGAACAAGCGCTTCGGCGGCGTGTGCCTGGGCTCCAAGATCGCCCCGATCTTCTACAACACCATGGAAGACGCGGGTGCGCTGCCCATCGAGCTGGACGTGAGCCAGATGAACATGGGCGACGAGATCGAACTGCTGCCCTACGCCGGCAAGGCGCTCAAGAACGGTCAGGTCATCGCCGAGTTCGAGGTCAAGAGCGAAGTGCTGTTCGATGAAGTGCGCGCCGGTGGCCGCATTCCGCTGATCGTGGGCCGCGGCCTCACCGCCAAGGCGCGCGAGGCCCTGGGCCTGGCGCCTTCGACGCTGTTCCGCCTGCCGCAGAACCCCGCCGCGACGGGCAAGGGCTTCACGCTGGCGCAAAAGATGGTCGGCCGCGCCTGCGGCCTTCCCGAAGGCGAAGGCGTGGTGCCCGGCACCTACTGCGAACCGCGCATGACCTCGGTCGGCTCGCAGGACACCACCGGCCCGATGACACGCGACGAACTGAAGGACCTGGCCTGCCTGGGCTTCAGCGCCGATCTGGTGATGCAGTCCTTTTGCCACACCGCGGCGTACCCCAAGCCCGTGGACGTGAAGATGCACCACGAGCTGCCCGACTTCATCAGCACGCGCGGCGGCATCTCGCTCAAGCCCGGTGACGGCATCATCCACAGCTGGCTCAACCGCATGCTGCTGCCCGACACGGTGGGCACGGGCGGCGATTCGCACACGCGCTTTCCGATCGGCATCAGCTTCCCCGCCGGCTCGGGCCTGGTGGCGTTCGCCGCCGCCACGGGCGTGATGCCGCTCGACATGCCGGAATCGGTGCTGGTGCGTTTCAAGGGCGCGATGCAGCCCGGCGTGACCCTGCGCGACCTGGTGCATGCCATTCCGCTGTACGCCATCAAGGCCGGCCTGCTGACCGTCGAGAAGAAGGGCAAGAAGAACATCTTCTCGGGCCGCATCCTCGAAATCGAAGGCCTGCCGGACATGAAGGTGGAGCAGGCGTTCGAGCTGTCCGACGCCTCGGCCGAGCGCTCGGCCGCCGGCTGCACGGTGCGCCTGAACAAGGAGCCGATCATCGAGTACATCAACTCGAACATCGTGCTGCTCAAGAACATGATCGCCCAGGGCTACGCCGATGCGCGCACCATCACGCGCCGCATCAAGGCCATGGAAGCGTGGCTGGCCAATCCGCAGCTGCTGCAGCCCGACGAAGATGCCGAGTACGCTGCCGTGATCGAGATCGATCTGGCCGAGATCACCGAGCCCATCGTCTGCTGCCCCAACGACCCGGACGACGCCAAGACGCTGTCCGACGTGGCCGGCGCGACGATCGACGAGGTGTTCATCGGCTCGTGCATGACCAACATCGGCCACTTCCGCGCGGCTTCCAAGCTGCTGGAAGGCAAGAAGGACATCCCGGTCAAGCTGTGGATGGCGCCGCCCACCAAGATGGACGCGCACCAGCTGACCGAGGAAGGCCACTACGGCGTGTTCGGCGCGGCCGGTGCGCGCATGGAAATGCCGGGCTGCTCGCTGTGCATGGGCAACCAGGCACAGGTCAAGGAAGGCGCCACGGTGATGTCCACCAGCACCCGCAACTTCCCCAACCGCCTGGGCAAGAACACGAACGTGTACCTGGGTTCCGCCGAGCTGTCGGCCATCTGCTCCAAGCTGGGCCGCATTCCGTCCAAGGAAGAGTACCTGGCGGATGTGGGCGTGCTCAACCAGAACGGCGACAAGATCTACAAGTACATGAACTTCGACCAGATCGAGGAGTACAAGGAAGTTGCGGACGGCGTCGCCGCCTGACCGGCGCCTGCCACCCTGAAGAAAAAGCCCGCTTCGGCGGGCTTTTTCTTTTGCTATTGAAATGATAGCTATATGCCGGCGTTTTTATTGCGCTGGAGGCCTTTTTGATGCTGAACGGTCTGGTGGCGTCTGGATGGCGCTTTCGCCCGGCGCTAGGATCGGGCGTAACCGATCGATGGCGCCGCGGAGCGCCGCAGTCAAACCGCGCAGCTGAAAGCCCTCCCGCCATGCCATCCCATCGCCTGACCCTTTTCGCGGATTACCACCAGTTCTATCTTCAGGACGAGGCGGCGCCAGGCGACCTGGCAAGCGCCTGGGACGAGGCCGCGACGCTTCGCATGCTGGCCGTGTCGCAGGGCGTCGTCGGGTTTGGCACTGCTCGGAACATGCCGGTGCCGGTGACCCTGGAGTTGCTTGAGGCCGAGCCGCAGACCGACCTGGCCCGGTTCGACCATGTGGTCGATGGATCGGTGGCCATTGCCACAGGCCCGCTCGTCGTGGCGGGGTGCACGGACTACTTGCCCGATGCGGCCCGGTTCGATGTGCCGCCTGGAACGTACCGGGTCAGGCTGTCCAGCGCGGGTCTGGATTCGCTGTCTCCCGATGGGCTGGAAGGCGAAGACCGCTATCTCGTGCAGATGTGGCCGGGTGCGCTGCTGGAACCGACGGTGCTCAAGCAGCATGCCGGCTGACCTGAGCGTCAGGGGAGGCTGCCTTTTGGATGGCCCGTGTATTGGCCGCTGCGTGGACGCGCCTGGGGCAACGGCCGGAGCGCCCTGTAGCGGCTTGGCCTGAGCCATTGGGCAAAAGATGGCCGGCCGCATCGATCAGGCGCCCATGGCGTTTCGATTCAGGCCCACCGCCACTCATGGCAGTGCTTCGAGGCGCTCGCATGGGGCTTCGGCAAGGGTGGGCCGGTCCGGGCTCAGAGCGGCGGCCGAAAGCCCGCGTTCGACGAAATGGTCCGGCAGGCCCCCCGTGAGGACCAGGGAGGCCAAGGCTTGTCCCACCGCCGGTGCGATCTGGATGCCGTACCCGCCCAACGCGGCGGCCCAGAAGAAGCCGGGCGCATTCCCGGCGGCCCCGAGCACGGGCGAGCCATCGGCAACAAAGCTGCGAAGGCCTGCCCAGCGGTGGGCCACGCGATGCACCGCCAGGGTGGTGGCCTGTTGCAGCCGATCGACCGCAACGGCCACATCCCACTCCTCGGGCTGCACGTCGCAGGGCGGCATGGGGGTTTCGTCGCTGGGGCTGACCAGCAGGCGCCCGGCCTCGGGCTTGAAATAGAAGGTGTCGGCAAGGTCCGTCACCATCGGCCAGGACGCCAGCGCGGGCTGGCCGGGCATGCCGTCGGGCAGGTCCACGATCACGGCGGTGCGCCGCTTGGGCACCAGGTCGATGGTCGCCACGCCGGCCTGGCGCGCGACCTCGTCGGCCCAGGCGCCTGCGGCGTTCACCAGGCAGGGCGTGTGAAACCGGCCCGCCACCGTGTGGACGGTCCAGTGGCCCGACGCATCGCCCTCGGCGCATTCGACCCCCGCGGCGGTCTGCACGCGGCCGCCGGCGGCCCGGATGCCGCGCAGGTAGCTCTGGTGCAGTGCATCGACGTCGATGTCCATGACCGAGGGGCGCCACACGGCGCAGCGGTAAGGCCTCGGGTCGATGACCGGGCAGCGCGACAGCGCCGCGTCCAGCCCGATCACGCGGGCGGGTTGGTGGGCATGGTGGCCGGCAGCCAGGGCGGTGTCGATGCGGCCGCAGTCCACGTCGTCCTGCGTTGCCAGCGCCACCACGCCGCGCGGCGCCACGAGCGGCACTGAAGCAAAGCCGACAGGGGGTGCTTCGAAAAACGGGCGGCTGGCCGCGGTGAGCGCGCGGACCGTCCGGTTACCGAAATATTCTGAAAACAGGGCGGCCGAACGGCCGGTTGCGTGGTAGCCGCAATGCGCCTCGCGCTCCAGCAGCAGCACCCGCCGGTGCTGCGCCAGTGCCCAGGCGCAACTGGCCCCGGCCATGCCCCCGCCCAGGACGATGGCGTCCCAGTGCGACTCGGCGCCCGTGCCGGCAGAGCCGGTGCGGCTCATGCGGCGGCGGCGGTGCGCGCCGCCGAGGGCGGCACCACCAGCCCCGCGGCGATGAGCCGGGAGACGATGCAATCGGCGGCCTGTTCGGGCGACATGTACGCCGTCTGGATGTGGATGTCCGGCTGCTCCGGCGGCTCGTAGGGCGAGTCGATGCCGGTGAAGTTCTTCAGGGCGCCGCTGCGGGCCTTTCGGTACAGCCCCTTCGGGTCGCGCTGCTCGGCGAGCTCCAGCGGCGCGTCGATGAACACCTCCAGGAACTCGCCAGCCTCCAGCAGCGCGCGCGCTGCACGCCGTTCGGCACGGAACGGCGAGATGAAAGCCACCAGCACGATCAGCCCGGCATCCACCATCAGCCTGGCGACTTCGCCCACCCGGCGGATGTTCTCGACCCGGTCGGCATCGGTGAACCCCAGGTCTTTGTTGAGGCCGTGCCGGACGTTGTCCCCGTCCAGCAGAAAGCTGTGGCAGCCGCGCCGGTGCAACTGCTGCTCCACCCGATTGGCGATGGTCGATTTGCCGGCGCCGGAAAGCCCGGTGAGCCACAGCACGCAGCCTTTCTGGTGCTTGATGGCGGCCCGCTGCGCCTTGCTGACCTGGGTGTGGTGCCAAACGAGGTTGTCGGCATCGCGCAGGGCACGCACGAGCATGCCCGCCCCGGAGGTCTCGTTGTCGATCCGGTCGATCAGCAGGAACCCGCCGGCGTCGCGGTTGAGGTCGTAGGCGTCAAAGGCGATGGGCTGGTCCAGGGTCAGCTCGACCAGGCCCACCGCGTTCATGTCGAGCTGGTCCGCAGGCAGCCGGTCGAAGGTTTCGATGTCCACCCGGTGGACGATGCGCGTGACGGTCGCACCCACGGTGCGGGGGCCGCATTTGAGCCAGTACCCGCGGCCAGGAAAGAGAGGGGTTTCGCTGAACCAGACCATGTCGGCTTCGATGCGGTCGGCCACTTCCGCGGGAGAGGCCGGGTCGGCGATGAGATCGCCGCGCGAGACGTCGAGCTCGGCATCCAGCACCAGGGTGACCGACTGGCCTGCCGTGGCGGCCGGCAGATCCCCATCGTACGTGACGATGCGCTTCACGCGGGCCAGCTGGGCGCGGGGCTGCACCACCACCGCGTCGCCCACGCGCACGCTGCCCGCTGCCACCGTGCCTGCCAGGCCCCGAAAGTCTTCGCTCGGCCGGTTCACCCATTGCACCGGAAACCGAAGCGGCTGTCGCGCGGCGCCTGCCTCGTCGACCTCCGTGGCCTCCAGGCACTGTCCGAGCGTGGGCCCCTGGTACCACGGCGTTTGAAGGCTGCGCTCGACCAGGTTGTCCCCTCGCAGGGCCGACATGGGAATGCACACCGGGGCAGGCAGGCCCATCTGCTGCGCCAGCGCGCAGAACTCCGCTTCGATCTCGGCGAAGCGGTCTTCGCGGTAGTCCACCAGGTCCATCTTGTTGACCACCAGGGCCAGGGCCCGGATGCCCAGCAGCGCGGCGATGTAGGCATGCCGCCGGGTCTGGCTGAGCACCCCTTTGCGCGCATCCACCAGCACCATCGCCGCGCCGGCGTTGGAGGCCGCGGTGGCCATGTTGCGCGTGTACTGCAGGTGGCCCGGTGTGTCGGCCAGGATGAATTTGCGCGTGGGCGATGAGAAGTAGCGGTAGGCCACGTCGATGGTGATGCCCTGTTCCCGCTCGGCCACCAGGCCATCGACCAGCAGCGCGAAGTCGAGCGCACCGCCCTGCGTGCCTGACTTGCGGGAGTCGGCGGCCAACGCCTGCAACTGGTCCTCGTAGAGGCTCTTGGATTCGTACAGCAGCCGGCCGATCAGCGTGCTCTTGCCGTCGTCCACGCTGCCGCAGGTGATGACACGCAGCAGGCTGCGCTGCGGCGCGGGAGAGGGTTGGGTGCCGCTCATCAGAAATACCCCGCCTGTTTCTTCAGTTCCATGGAGCCTTTGCCATCGTGGTCGATGGCCCGGCCTTGCCGCTCGGAGGTGTGCGCCGCCAGGGTCTCGGCAATGATCGCCTCCAGCGAATCGGCATCGCTTTCGATGGCGCCGGTGAGCGGGTAGCAGCCCAGCGTGCGAAAGCGCACCCGCCGCATCCGGGGGTGTTCGCCCGGGGCGAGGGGCAGGCGCTCGTCGTCCACCATGAGCAGCATCCCGTTGCGCTCCACCACGGGCCGTTCCTTGGCGAAGTACAGCGGCACGATGGGAATCTGCTCGCGTGCGATGTATTGCCAGATGTCCGCCTCGGTCCAGTTGGAGAGGGGGAACACGCGGATGCTCTCGCCCTGGTGCTTGCGGGTGTTGTAGACCCGCCAGAGCTCGGGCCGCTGTCGCCGCGCATCCCAGCGGTGGTGCACCGACCGCAGCGAGAACACGCGTTCCTTGGCGCGCGATTTTTCTTCGTCGCGGCGCGCTCCGCCGAAGGCGGCGTCGAACCGGTGGTGGTCCAGCGCCTGCTTGAGCGCCTGGGTTTTCATCAGGTCGGTGTGCACCGCCGATCCATGCACGAACGGGTCGATGCCCATCGCGATGCCGTCGGGGTTGCTGTGCACGAGCAACTCCATGCCGGTGTCCCGCGCCCGCTGGTCCCGGAAGGCGATCATCTCGCGGAACTTCCAAAGCGTGTCCACGTGCAGCAGCGGGAATGGCGGCCGTGCGGGGTAGAACGCCTTCATCGCGAGGTGGAGCATCACCGAGCTGTCCTTGCCGATGGAATACAGCATGACGGGGTTGTCCGCCTCCGCCACCGTCTCGCGCAGGATGTGGATGCTCTCGGCTTCCAGTCGCTGCAGATGATCGAGAAACATGTCGTCGGCTCCTTGGAAAAAAGAGGTGTCTGAATATGAGGGTGTGGCCGGAGGCGTGCCTCATGACGGCAGCGATGGCCGCCCGCGAGCGCGCAGCGGCATCCACAGCAGCATTACGCCGACCGTGCTGGCCAGCGTGGCCGCCAGCATCACGCCGTAGATCTCGGCATAGCCGAAGCGGGCCGCAACGAACCCGGCCACGACGCCCCCGGCAGCGATGCCCAGATCCCAGAACGAGGTGAACATGCCGAGCGCGGCGCCGTGGTGGGCCGGCTCGGTCTTCTGGATGACGATCAGTGCCAGCGAGGGGTAGAACAGCGAGAGTCCGAGCCCCATCGCCAGCCCACCCAGCACCGCCACCATGAGGTTGGGCGCGATGGCGAGCAGCAGCAGGCCCACGGCCTCGCCCAATGCCGCCCACAGGGCAACGCGATATGGCCCGAACTGGTCGGGCCAATGGCCAAGAAAAAGCCGTGATCCCACATATGCGAAGCCGAACACGTTGAATGCCAGGATGCCGTTGTCGATGCCCTTGGCCGCCATGTACAGCGAGACGAACGAGGCCAGCGCGGCATACCCCATGGACCCCAGCGCCAGGGTGACGCCAGGAAGGCACGCCGACCGAGGAAAGAGGGCGCTTTTGGCCGCCGCGGGCACCTTTGGGGGCGCGGGCTTGGCCATGACGAAAGCGAAGCCGGCCAGGGGCGCGGCAACGCAGAGCATCCAGACGGCGGAGAACCCGGCTGCCTGCATCAGCGCCGCGCCGGCCAGCGCCCCCAGCGTCACGCCCGACCACATGCTCACCCCGTAGAGCCCGATGATCTTTCCGCGCCGGGCTGTCGGCGCAAGCCCCACCAGCCAGGTGGCCCCGGCGGTGAAGGCGCAACCTTCGCCCATGCCGTGCAGCACCCGTACGGCAGTCAGCACATCCACCCGCTGCGCCATGGCGTAGCCGGCGCCGGCCAGCACGCAAAGGAGGGCGCCCAGCAGCATCAGCGTCCGGTGCCCGATGCGGTCCGACAGCCGGCCGGCGACGGGCCGGGTGAGCACCACCGCCACCGCGATGGCGGCGATGACGGTGCCCACGTCCACATCGCTGCCGCCGAGCGCGTCCTTGACGTAGAAGGGCAGCACCGACAGCGTGGCGCCGATGCCCAGATGGCAAAAGAAAAGGCCGAGGAAGATCGGCATGAAAGGCCGGTAGAAAGCCAGGCCGGTCTGTGGGGCATTCATGGGGGCGGTCCTTGTCGGTGGGCGCGCGGGCCATCCCGCGCGCGGTGCTGCGGGGCTCAGTCGGCCTTCACGACATGGAAGAAGTGCGTGGGCAGGTGCACTGCCAGCCCTTCGTAGATCTCCGCGCAGACCGCCGTGCCTTCCGTGGCGAAGGTGCCGGCGGGTGGCGTGCCCACGCGGATGACCGACTTGCCCGTGTGCAGGATGCGCGCCGCAACCGCGAAATCGCCGACCAGCGCACAGCCCGGGGCCACCATGCGGGTGCGCACGATCTTCGTGCCGTTTTGCTGCAGGTCGCCCAGGATGCCTTTGCCCAGAAGGCCGTGGTAGTAGTCCACCGGGTTCACGATCATGGCGTGCGCGGTGGCACCGTTTTGCTCGATCGCGTTGCAGGCGGCCATGATGCCGTCGAAGTAGCTGGTGGCGTATGGCAGCCGCGTTACGCCGGGATGGTTGAGCAGGCCGTGCGGGCCGAAGGTGAGCGCCTGGTTTTCCGCCGTGGCCAGGCGCACGAGAAGCCGGTAGTCGATGAATTCGGCGATGCCGCGCTCGTCGCCCGCCAGTTCCGGCGGCAGCTGGACCCAGGCCGAGATCGGGCGCACGATGCCTTCGCCCATGCCGAAGCGGAAGGTGGCCTCCTGGCGCAAGTCTCCTTCGTGGATACCGCCGGTCTCCACTTTTGGGGGGCGGCTCTCGGACCAAAAGCGGTTGTGCGTCTCGCTCACCAGGCGCTTCCTGAAGAGCTGGCTCACCATCAGGCGGGGCCGGTCCTGCGTGGGCTTGAAGGCCTCGGTGATGGTGAAGTCGAAGTGCACTTCGGTCGTGTCCCCTTTTTTTCAGGTACGCCTGGGCGAACTGTTCGCCGGAGGACAGGGCCTCGACGGGGCGGAGGGGGGCGATGGCATTGGCTTGGATCGACGACATGGTGTTGGCTGCTTTCTCTCGGTTGGGAAGGGGTGAGAACGACGTGAAAGGCGGAACGTGTCTGGAAGGGAACTGGGTGGCAATCGCGCGGACGCGCGAACCTCAAATGGCGTGCTGTACGAGCTGCTGGTAGAACGGGTAGTGGTGATCGAAGTACCCCTTCAGCAGCGGGTTGTTGGCCACGGTGTCCGGGTACGCCTTGGCGGTGGCCGCAAAGCCCGAACTGCGCATCGCGTCCAGATGCCATTGGCGGGTGCGGCTCCATTCCGGCCGATCGCCGGGCTGCCATTGAAGGGCCGAGGCGATGAAGGGCAGGCCGACTTCTTCGCAATAGCGCTGCACCACGGCTTGCGGTGTCTTGACCAGGCGGTCGGCATCGACGAGCACCGGGGCCGACCCCTTGAGCCGGGTGGCCAGCTCGAAGATCTCGAAAAGGTGTTCGTAGCCCACTTCATGCAAGGCGATGGTCGGCTTCATGTGGTACATCGAACTGATCGTCGGCGCAGGGTCGCGCACGATGAAGGTGTGTTCGATGTCCGCCACCTCCTCGGGGTGGTCGAACAGGTACCGGTAGCGGTGCTCCACCGTGTCCTTGAAGAACACGGGGCGATGCGCTGCCAGCGTGCGCAGGTGGTCGAAGAAGGCGCGCTCGGACCGCACCACCACCTGGCCGCCCGAACCATCGGGCAGGGGCACTTCGCCCGTGTCGAGCAGTGTCACCAGGGGCTCATGGATCACGGTGACGTCGTTGCGCTCGATCATCATGCGAAGGAAGGCGGTGGACAGCGCGCGTTGATGCGCCCACAGGGCAATGATCTGTTTCATGCAAGGCTCCGGAAAAGGGGGCGAGAGGGGGCTCGGCCGGATGGCCCTTCACTGGGACCACGCGGTGGGCGAGCGGTCCCAGCGGTGCGCGCGCAGCGTCTGCAGCAGCGGAGCCTCCATCCGGCGCCCGTCGCTCACGCTCAGATTGGCCTCGACGTTGCGCAGCTGGCGCATGCCGGGAATCACCGTCGAGACTGCCGGGTGGTGCAGGATGAAACGCAGCGCCATCTCGGGCAAGGCCATGCCCTCGGGCAACACCGTGCGCAGCCGCTCGGCGCGGTCCACGGTGGGGCCAAGGTTTTCCGGCCCGAAGTAGGTCGATCGCCAGTCCTCGGCCGGGAACACCGTGTCGTGGGACAGCGTTCCCGTCAGCCCGCCCTCATCGAAAGGCACCCGCGCGATGAGGCCGATGTCGTTCTGAGCAGCCACCTGGAACAGCCGGTCTTCCGGGGCCTGATCGAAGATGTTGTAGATCACCTGGATCACGTCGATCAGCCCGGTGTCGATGGCCCGCAGGCAGTTGTCCGGCTCCCAGCGGTTGACGCTGATGCCGATGCCCTCGATCAGCCCTTCGGCACGCAGGTCCCCCAATGCGCGCTGCCATTCTTCTTCGTGCGCCCAGCGATCTTCCCAGACGTGCAGCTGCATCAGGTCGATGCGATCCGTGCCCAGGTTTTCCAGGCTCTTCATCGTGAACTCGCGGATGTGATCGGCCGGAAAGACGTCCTGCAGGCGGTCACTCGGTCGGGGCGGCCATTCACGGTTCTTCGGCGGGATCTTGGTTGCCACGTACAGCCGGTCGCCCGTGTGCGCACGCAGCAGGCTGCCCAGCATCTGCTCGCTGATGCCGCGCCCGTACACCCAGGCGGTGTCGAAGAAGTTGCAGCCCAGTTCCACCGCGCGCTCCAGGCAGCGCGGCGCCGTTTCGTAGTTGGCGCCAGTGAAGTTGCCCGGACCTCCCGCGATCCCCCACATGCCATAGCCCACTTCGCTCACCTGCCAGCCAAGCCGGCCCATTCGTCGATAGTGCATCGCGCCCACTCCTGTCGATCAAAGAAAAGAAATACGGGAAACCAAAGCAGTTGAGGGGATCAGCCCACGGCCGATGGCGCTGCGGCACCGGACCGGAGCAACTGCCGCGCGTAGCGGCCGATGGAGGCTGAGAAGTCCCTGCCGTCTTCCGCGGCCATGGCCTGCTCCAGCCCCGCACATTCGTCGCGCCGGAAAAGACGGGGGTTGTCCGTCAGCAGTGCGGACAGGGCGTCGGCGAAGGCCCGTTCATCGCCTGCGGCTGGCAGCAGGCGGCGGACCACGGTGAGTGCCCGCGGGCCGCCCGCTGCCACGGCCGCATCGAGCCGCTCCATCCAGGCCGTGCAGGACACCTGCGGCATCGGGGTGCCGGCGGCTTCGAAGATCGTCGGAAAGGCCATTCGCTGTGGATGCAGCAAATGGAAGGTGCGGCCCCATGCCTGGGGCGAACGCATGGCGAGCACCACGCGGCGCGCCACGTAGTCCGCAGGCGACCAGTCGGAGACGATCTCCGCGGCCGGCCGGACCCCCAGGTGCGCGATGGCCGTCAGCAGAAAGTGGGTCAGCGCGCGCTCATTGGGCAGCTGAAGCAGACCCTCTGCGGCGGCCGGCATGACCTCGCCCAGCCGGTAGATCGATACGTTGGCGCCTTGCCTTCGCGCTGCGTCGAGCAGGCGCTCCGCTGCCCATTTGGAGCGGCTGTAGCCACTGGCGGGCCGGACGCCCTGAGCGAGGTCGAAGTCCTCGGCGAGCGGCGAAGCCTGCAGCGCGGCGTGCTGGTCCAGCGTCCCGAGGGTGGAGATGTGGTGCAGCGGCTTGGCCCGGCCCTCCAGGGCCAGGCGCAGCGCCTCCCGGGTGCCCAGAACATTGGTCGCGCGGTGGGCGCCGTAGTCGTACAGAAAGTTGACCATCGCCCCGCAATGCAACACGGCGTCGCACGATTGCGAGAGCTGGCGCCAGGCGGCCGCTTCCAGGCCGAAGGCCGGCTGGCCCAGATCGCCCGGAACGGCCACCAGCCGGCCTGCAAAGTCCGGCCGCCACAGGCCTCGTTCCTGCAAGTCTTTTTCCATTGCCGACTGTGCGTTGCCGGCATGCCGGCACAGGGCATGCACCGTCGCGGTGGCGTCGCTCGACAGGATTTCGCGAACCAGGTGGCTGCCCACGAAACCGGTGGCACCCGTCATGAAGATGCTGGAAGGCCGCCTTGGTGCGTTGTGATCCGACCGGCGCGCTGCGACCCAGCCGGCGGGCAGCGTGGCGTCGCGTTCCATCGCCTGTTCGTCCTGGGGTTCCTGGCTTTCTTCGCGGCCTTCGCAATGGCCCGGGGTGGCGCTGCGCTGTTTCGCTTCGATGCAGCCAGCGATCTGCCGCGCGGTCGGCTGCGCCATCAGTTCCGCGATGCGCACGGGCACGCCAAAGCGTTTTTCCAGCGACACGATCAGCGACACGGCCTGCAGCGAATCGCCGCCATGGTCGAAAAATGGATCGTCCGCGCCCAGGGCCGGCTGGTGTAACTGACGGCGAAAGACCGCCAGCACGGCATCGGCCAGCGAAATGCCCGCGTCTTGCTGCACGGACGTGTCCGCCGCGGTGTCCAGGGCAGGGCGCTCGAGCTGGCTCAGCAGCGCCCTGCGGTCGAGCTTGCCGTTGTCGGTGGTCGGCATCTCTGCCAGCAGCACGATGTGCCGCGGCACGGTGTGGCGCGGCAATGCCCCGCGCAGGTGGGATTCCAGCGCGTCGCGTGTCAGGCCGGCATCGCCGGCGGCAAACAAGGCCAGTGCCCGGTCGTCACCTTGGCCCACGGTCATCGCTTTGGCGTGGTTCACGCCAGGGCATTGCTCGGCGGCGCTTTCGATTTCGCCCAGTTCGATGCGCACCCCACCGACCTTCACCTGAAAATCCCTGCGGCCCGAAAAGCGCAGCCGGCCCAGGCTGTCGAAATAGCCGAGGTCGCCGGTGCGGTAGAGCTTGGTCCCCGCAATCGAGGCAAAAGGGTTGTCCACAAAGGCGGCCGCCGTGCGCTGTGCATCGTGCAGATAGCCGTTACCGACGCACACGCCGCCCACCAGCAGTTCGCCCCGGGCGCCGGGCGGCAAGGGCCGAAGCGCCGAGTCCACGACGACGACATTGCAGTTGTCGATCGGCCGTCCCAGCGGGATCGACAGTCCGTCGGCATCCTCGACTGGGTGGAACACCATTCCGATCGAGGTTTCCGTCGGACCATACGCATTGGTGATGCGCAGCTCTGGCAGGATGGCACGCAGCCGGTGCACCATTTGCGGCGTGATCTCTTCGCCACCTACCACCAGTTCACGCAGCGTGGCGAGCCGACGGCGGATGTCATGGCTGTGCTCTGCCAGCACCACCAGTTGGTTGAACACGCTGGGCACGAAATCCGTCATGTCGACGCCGTGCCGTGCAATCGTCTCTACCGTGCCTTCGAGGTCGAGGTGGGCCCCCTCCTGCGGAATCACGGTGCTGCCCCCGGCCGTCAGCGGCCAAAACAACTGCCATACCGACGAATCGAAGGTGTGCCGCGTGTTCTGCAGCACGCACCGTATGCCGCCGTCGCGGTGGAAATAGCGCGTCATGAACTGGAACCGGTTGGACAGTCCCGCATGGTTGTTCATGGCGCATTTGGGCCGTCCGGTCGTTCCAGAAGTGAAGATGCCGTAGATGGCCTGTTCAGGGGCAATAGGAGCCTGGATGCGGGCGGCTGAGGTGCCGTCGAGAAGAGCGACGTCGACCGCCACCGCACGGTTCCGGTGACTGGCCGGTACGTTGGAAGCGTCGGTGCACAGCACCGTGTGGCTGTTCAGCGCCTCCAAGGCTTGCTCGCGACGCTCCATCGGCCAGCCCGGGTCCAAAGGAACGAACGCAGCGCCCAGCTTCATCAGCGCGAAGTAACAGACGGGCAGCTCCAGGCTGTTGCCCAGCAGCACCGGAACGGGCGTGGCCGACCCGGTTCCCCGGGCTGCCAGCAGGCCGGCCAAAGCGTTGGCTTTGCCGTTGAAGTCCCGGTAACTGAGCGCTGAATTGCCGAAAAAATACGCTACCTTGTCCCTGTGGCGATCCGCCGATTGTTCCAGCCAATCGGGAATCGAAAGAAACGGTCCATATTCGTGTGAATGGCCGGAGAGCATATTGATTGCATATTGAAGCGATGCAACTCCAATGCCCGCTGCCTGCGACGCGGATATATTCTTGTCCCCCATCATGGTGCACAGGATTTCCAGATACATCTCGGCAATGGCATTGCAGGCTGGTGCTGCAAAATCGCGGGCATTGGCAATCACCACGGCGGACGCTATTTCATTTTCCAGTTGGCAGTGGATCAGAATTTTGGCGGATCCGATTTCAATGGGAGTGGTGTGGTCCGCCAGTTGCACCATGAGCGCACCATTTTCGGGAATTTTTCTGGATAAATCGATGAATGCACCAACTTGGCTGGCAGGGCATTTTCTCCATTGGGCATCGGTATTGGCAGGCCACAAGGCACGGAACATCGGTTGATGCACTGCCGGCCGCACCTCGAAGCCCGACGTGCGTGGCACGCGGCTGCGCCAGAAGTCCAGCACCGCGACGGGGATTTGCAGGTCGAGCCGGTCGCAGAGCTCGAATGCGGCCACGGCAGCCAATGCCCTGAAGTCCATCCGCGCTTCGCCGTCCGGCACAACCTCTGCCCGACGCGAGTACTGCCCCAGAACGTGGCTGCCGAGGGCGTAGGTGCCACCGGACATTTCTTTTTCTGTGGGATTTTCTGAAGGCTGCCTTGGTGCTTGGGGCTTCGCGCTGTTCACCGTTTCAGGAGCGATCGAAAAATGGCTTGAATCCACCCGCATTGGAATTCCCCTGTTTGTTTTCCATGTTCGCAACCCCATGCCTGCAGTGCTTTCGCAATGGGTGAATACCCATTGCGAAAGCAAAAGACAAAGCTTCGCCCAACTGGATAAATCCAGCGGATTAAAGCGATTCCTTTTTCTGAAGATCCCCGATCCCGTGCTTTTGGTCGATCTGAATTTTTTCGGGGGTTTTTGTTGCGGATTCAGTTTCTAAAAAAACAGGTTTGTTTGTCGATGCCTTTTTTGATCTTTATTTGTATGGTGTGTAAATTATTGTTTCTGTAACTGCTTTTTAATTCGCATTTTTATATTTCGGATAAAAGCCCGGCTGCCTTGCCGCATTAACCGTGGGTTTTTGGGGTTTTTTTAGAGGATTCGAAGCCGTGCGTTCGCTTTGCTTGCGTTATCTGCTCAGCCACGCCGCTTGCTGGCGAAGCTAAAAACACTCGCATCGATATTGGTTCATGGCGGCCTGCAGGATCGCCTTCCCCTCGGCTGAGCAGACGGATTTGGGCATGGGTGGGCCTGGGAAACCGCTTTTGGGAGCCTTTGAACTCAGGAATGGACGGCCGCGACGGGCATGGAAGCGGCGCAAGCGCTCCGCTTTCGACGGAGAGGCTTGGGATGAACCTGCTGAAGCGGCGTCGGGCAACGCGCAGATGGCTGCCGCTCCGGCTGCTGGTGCCGCGCGTGCGAACGTGTGAGTGGGGCGCCTCTTCGATTCCAGGGCGCTGGGCGGGCGACTCAGGGCGATGGCATTCCGGTGCCAGATCAGCACCCACGGCCCTTGGACAGATCTGCCCCGGGGGCAGATGGATCGGTGGTGGCTAAGGCTTTGCCTCGGCGGCAGGGGATTGCGCCGCCGGTGCCAGCGGGTAGCGAATCGCATCAGGGGGACCGAGCACCGCCATCTGGTCGATCACCGTGACCACATCGGCCGTCTCTGCCAGTTGTTTCACGAATGCCTCCCGGTCGAAGTCGGCGGCCACGCAGCCCTGTACGTAGATGATGCGTCGCTGGAGCATGAGCCACAGGGTCGACTTGCGGTCCCATTGCGTCTGCTCCGCGATGTGGGTAAGTCGCCGTTTCACGGCCTCGCTGATTTCGCCGTCGTACCGATAGCCGCTGGACAGGCGGCAAGTGCCCTGGATGTAGCAGCTGTTGCCGCGTTCGGCGCGGTAGTGTTCCTCGCGCTGCCATTCCTGCCGGGTCAGCAGCGGCCCCAGGGGTTGCGGGCAGTCCGCCACGGCATGGGAGATCTGAAAGAAAGGGTCGTTGCCCCAATTGCGCAGGTCTTGGTCTGCGCGTGCGGGCGCAATGAAAGCCAGAGCCAGCATGGCGCTGGCAGCCCAACGCGCCTTTTCGGATTGCCGCATGGTGTTTGTTCTCCCTTGGTGTCGATGAGCCTCGCCGGCCTTCAGCGGCGGCCTGCGCTCTCCTGCCTGCGCCAGATTTGGCGAAGGCCCCGCTGTCAGGTCAGTGTGAGCGTACCAATGCTTCCGATCGGTGTCGATGCTTGTACAGGCAGGCATGGCCGGCATCCCTCTGAGCAGGGTGCCCGGTGGAGCGGGACTCAGTTCACGCGCCGCTTGTCCAGCTTGCGTGCCAGGGTGCGCCGGTGCATGCCGAGGCGCCGCGCGGTTTCCGAAATGTTGAAGCCGGTTTCGGCCAGCACCTCGTGGATGCGCTCCCATTCCAGCGTCTTGATCGAGCTGGAGCGGTTGGTCAGCTCCACTTCGATATTGCCCTCGGTTAGGCCGAAGGCGGCCTCGATGTCGTCGGTGTTGGAAGGCTTGGCGAGGTAGTGGCATGCGCCGAGCTTCACGGCCTCCACGGCCGTGGCGATGCTGGCGAAGCCCGTCAGCACGACGATCAGCATGTCTTCGTTGGCGGAGTGGAGCTTCTGCACGCAGGCCAGGCCCGAGGCCTCGCCCTTGAGCTTCAGGTCCACCACGGCGTAGCCCGGCGTGTGCCCGTCCAGCAGCGCCTCCACCTCGGGCAGGTTGGCCGCATGCAGCACGTGGTAGCCGCGCCGTTCGAACGAGCGCGCCAGCGTGCGTGCGAAGGCCTCGTCGTCCTCCACGATCAGCAACAGGCGGTCAGCGTCCATGGTCCGGGGTCTCCTGCAGCGCGACGGCTGCCAGCGGAAGGGTAATGGTGACGGCGGCGCCGCCGGCCGCGCGGTTGCGCGCGGTGATGGTGCCCCCGAGGGTGCGCGCCACGTTGGTGGCCAGGTAAAGCCCCAACCCACCGCCCGGCCGGCCCTTGCTGGACTGGTAGGGCTTGCCGAGCTGCTCCAGCATGGCCGGGGCGAAACCGGGGCCGGCATCGGTGACGGTGATGAGCAGGGCATCGGCCTCCTGCTCAGCCGCCAGGCCCACCCAATGCGGCGACGCATCCCGTGCATTGTCCAACACGTTGAAGACCATCTGCTGCAGGGTGACATCCGAGACCATGGGGCGGTCTTCGCCGAACTGGTTGTCGTAGGCGAACGTGCCCACGGGCCGCGTGCTGCGCCACTCCTCGGCCAGTTGGTCGAGGAAGGTGCACACGGTGGTCTGCATCGATTCCTCGCCCCGGGTTTCTCCGGCCGACAGCAGGATGCCGCTCACGATGGTCTTGCAGCGCCGCACCTGGGCCTGCATCTCGGCGATCTCGGCCTGCAGCTCGGCATCCTGCGCCAGGGCCGGCATGCGGCGCCAGTCGCCTAGGATCACGGCCAGGGTGGACAACGGCGTGCCCAGCTCGTGGGCCGCGCCAGAGGCCAGCAGCCCGGTGCGGACGATGTGGTCTTCTTCGGCGGCGCGCTGGCGCATGGTGGCCAGCCGGGCGTCGCGCTGGCGCAGGTTGCGGCCGATGCGCGTGATGAAGATCACCAGCAGCACGGCGTTCAGCATGAAGCACACCAGCATGCCCAGCACGTAGGGGCTGTACAGCCCCCGGTCGTGGTCCAGCGGCAGGGCGAGCGGGCGGCTGAACAGGGCCAGCCCGCACAGGCAGGCCACCGTCATGGCGACGATGGTCCAGGTGTAGCCCGCGCGCAGCAGCACGGCGGCCAGCGTGACCTGCAGCAGGTACAGGAAGACAAATGGGTTGGTGGTGCCGCCGCTCAGGTAGAGCTGGGCGGTGAGCATGGCCACGTCCACCACCATGGCGAAGAACAGCTCCACGTTGCGCACGCGGCGGCCGATGCGCCAGCGCAGCAGGCTGGCCGTGTTGAACACGACCAGGGCGCCCAGCACCATCAGCATGGCCTGCAGCGGCAGGATTATGCCCAGGCTGTAGTGCACCACCTCGATGGTGAAAAGCTGCCCGATCACGGCGATCCAGCGCAGCTGGATCAGCTGCTGCAGGTTCTTGAGCCCGGTGGAGTCCGCTACTGCCGCCCGCGTGCGCGGCGCGGGCCGTTCGGCCGGGGCGTCAGGGGACAGCGGCATCGGTGGCGGGCGAAGCGTGGTGCTGGCGGCGCCTGCGGTCGTCGCGCCATACGTACCAGGCACCCGCGGCCACCATCAGGGCCAGCGTGTACCAGGTGATGGCATAGACCAGGTGGCTGTTGGGGAAACGCACCACCGTCAGGCCGCCGACGGGCCACTGGAGGGCGTCCGCTGACGTGCCCGTGGTGGCGGTGGCGGTGGCGGTGGGTGCGGCGGAGCGGGGGGCGGCGTCCTCGTCCACGAAATAGGGCGCGATGCCGGCCACGCCGCGCGCGGCGGCAATGGCGGCCACATCTCGGGAGAACCAGCGGTCGGCGGTGGGGTCGTTGTGCCGCAAAAACCCACCTCCGGGCTCGCTCAGTCGCAGCAGGCCGGTCACCTCGGTCTCGCCCTGGGGCGCGGGGGCGGTGCGTGCGGCGGGATCGCGGGCCTGCGGCGGCACGAAGCCCCGGTTGACCAGCACGGCCGTGCCATCGGCCTGCCGCAGCGGCGTCACCACCCAGAAGCCGGCGCCCAGCGTGGTGTTGGCCTGTACCAGCGCCTCCTTGGCGTGGTCGAAGGTGCCGCGAAGGCGCACATGGCGGTACTCGGCGTCGCGCGCCGCATCGGGGCTGCGCTGCCATTCGGCGGGGGAGGGGGGGGCGGTGGGAGCGGCATGGATGCGTTGCTCCACGCGCTCGATGAGATCCAGTTTCCAGGCGCGGCGTGCCACTTGCCAACTGCCCAGCGCCACGAGCGTGGCAAACACCAGCAGCGCGCACACCCCCATCGCGGCCAGTCCCGCCCGGGAGCGGGGCGGGGCGGGCCTGTCCGCGCCCGTGGCGGGCGCGGGAGAGGATGCAGTCGCGCTGCCGGAGATCGGGGTCAAGGCATGTTCTTCATGTCGTGGATCGACATGGGCATCATGTTGTGGTTGAGGTGGAACATCACCCACAGCGAGCCCGCCAGCGTGATGACCACGAGCACGACGGTAAAGACCAGTGCCAGCATGTTCCAGCCGCCTTCGGACTTGGTGTTCATGTGCAGGAAGTACACCATGTGCACCACGATCTGCACCGCGGCGAAGCCCAGGATGACCAGGGCCGTGGTGCTCGACTGCTCGAACACCTTGCCCATCACGAGCCAGAACGGAATCGCGGTCAGGATGACCGATGCGACGAAGCCGATCACGTAGTCGCGCATGGAGCCGTGGCTGGCGCCATCGTCTTCATGGTGGTGATCGTGGTGGTCGTCGTGGCCGTGGTGGCCATCGTGGGTGTCGGTGAGGTTCTGGTGGTTGTGGGGGGTGCTCATGGCAGGACTCCCATCAGGTAGACGAAGGTGAAGACGCCGATCCAGACCACGTCCAGAAAGTGCCAGAACATGGACAGGCACAGCAGGCGGCGGCGGTTGGCGGGGGTCAGGCCGTGCTTCTTGAGCTGGAACAGCAGCACGACGAGCCAGATGATGCCGAAGGTGACGTGCAGGCCGTGCGTGCCCACCAGGCCGAAGAAGGCCGACAGGAACGCGCTGCGCTGCGGACCGGCGCCTTCGTGGATCAGGTGGTTGAACTCGTACAGCTCCAGGCCGATGAAGGCCGCGCCCAGCAGGCCGGTGATGGCCAGCCACACGATGGTGCGGTTGACCTTCTTCTTTTGCATCTCCAGCATGGCAAAGCCATACGTGATCGAAGACAGCAGCAGCATGGACGTGTTCAGCGCCACCAGCGGCAGGTCGAACAGGTCGGCGCCGGACGGGCCGGCGGCGTAGCTGCGGCCCAGCACGCCGTAGACGGCGAACAGGCAGGCGAAGATGAGGCAGTCGCTCATCAGGTAGATCCAGAAGCCCAGCAGGGTGCCGTTCTGCGGATGGTGTTCTTCCGTGAGGTGGAAGACCGGTTTCGCCGGGGCGCCCGAGGCGCCGGGGTGGTGGAGTGCGGTGGTATCAGACATGGCTGGCCAGGAGACGGGTGCGATCGGCTTCGGTGCGGGCAACGGTGTCCGCATCGATGTAGTAGTCGCGTTGGTAGTTGAAGGTGTGGGCGATGCTCACGACCAGCAGGGCGGCGAACGACACGCCGGCCAGCAGCCACATGTGCCAGATCAGCGCGAAGCCCAGCACCGTGCAGATGCCGGCGATGACCACGCCAGCGGCCGTGTTCTTGGGCATGTGCACCGGGATGAAGCCGCTCAGCGGACGCTCGTAGCCGCGCTGCTTCATGTCGTGCCAGGCATCGTTGTCATGCACTTGCGGCGTGAACGCGAAGTTGTAGGCAGGTGGCGGCGACGACGTGGACCATTCCAGCGTGCGGCCACCCCATGGATCGCCCGTCGTGTCGCGCAGGGCTTCGCGGTTGCGCCAGCTGACCACCAGCTGGATCAGGAAGCTGCCGATGCCCAGGGCGATCAGCACCGCGCCGAAGGCGGCGATCTGGAACCAGATCTGCAGCGACATGTCCTCGAAGTGGCTCATGCGGCGCGTGACGCCCATCAGGCCCAGCACGTACAGCGGCATGAAGGCCATCCAGAAGCCGATCAGCCAGAACCAGAACGAGCACTTGCCCCAGAACGGATCGAGCTTGTAGCCGAAGGCCTTGGGATACCAGTAGTTGATGCCGGCGAACAGGCCGAACACCACGCCGCCGATGATCACGTTGTGAAAGTGGGCGATCAGGAACAGGCTGTTGTGCAGCACGAAGTCGGCCGGTGGCACCGCCAGCAGCACGCCGGTCATCCCGCCGATCACGAAGGTCACCATGAAGCCGATGGTCCACAGCATGGGCACCTCGAACTTGATGCGGCCCTTGTACATGGTGAACAGCCAGTTGAAGATCTTCGCCCCGGTCGGGATCGAGATGATCATGGTCGTGATGCCGAAGAACGAGTTCACGCTGGCGCCCGAGCCCATCGTGAAGAAGTGGTGCAGCCACACCAGGTACGACAGGATGGTGATCACCACCGTGGCATAGACCATGGAGGCGTAGCCGAACAGCTTCTTGCGGCTGAACGTGGAGACGACTTCGGAGAACACGCCGAACAGCGGCAGGATCAGGATGTAGACCTCAGGGTGGCCCCAGATCCAGATCAGGTTCACGTACATCATCGAGTTGCCGCCGAAGTCGTTCGTGAAGAAGTTGAAACCGGCGTAGCGGTCCAGCGACAGCAGCGCCAGCACGGCCGTCAGCACCGGGAAGGCGGCGACGATCAGCACGTTGGTGCACAGCGAGGTCCACGTGAACACGGGCATCTTCATGAGGCTCATGCCGGGCGCGCGCATCTTCACGATGGTCACCAGCAGGTTGACCCCTGACAGCAGCGTGCCCACCCCCGCGATCTGCAGCGACCAGATGTAGTAGTCCACCCCCACATCCGGACTGTGCAGGATGCCCGAGAGCGGCGGATACGCCAGCCAGCCGGTCTTGGCGAACTCGCCCACGAACAGCGAGGCCATCACCAGCACGGCGCCGCTGGTGGTCATCCAGAAGCTGAAGTTGTTGAGGAACGGGAAGGCCACGTCGCGCGCGCCGATCTGCAGCGGCACCACGTAGTTCATCAGGCCCGTGACCAGCGGCATCGCCACGAAGAAGATCATGATCACGCCGTGGGCAGTGAAGATCTGGTCGTAGTGGTGCGGCGGCAGGAAGCCGGGGTTGTCGCCGAAGGCGATGGCCTGCTGCATCCGCATCATGATCGCGTCGGCGAAGCCGCGCAGCAGCATCACCAGCCCGAGGATGATGTACATGATGCCGATCTTCTTGTGGTCGATGCTGGTGAACCACTCGCGCCACAGGTAGCCCCATAGCTTGAAGTACGTCAGCGCACCGAGCACGGCGATGCCGCCGAGCACGACGGCGGCGAACGTCGCGATCAGGATCGGTTCGTGCAGTGGGATGGCCTCCCAGGAGAGGCGGCCAAAGATAAGTCGGGTGAGGTCTGTAGGATCGGACATCGGAGGTCGCGTGCCGTTGGCGCGTGAAAAGTGAGGGGTCTGAACGCGTGCCGCTTAGATCGGCTGCGTGGCAGGGGCCGGGGAGGCCGTCGCGGCGCCCTCGGGGTTCGTGACGGTGCACATGGCGCCCACGTAGCTGCGGGCGGGCGTGTCGGCCAGGCCCAGGCGCGAGCGGGTGGCGTCGTCCAGCGAGGCCACGTTGAACGAACCGGGCTTGCCCAGGCCGCCATTGGCATCGATGGCCATCATGTCCTTCATGCACATGCGGTTGGCTTCCACGCAGCGGTTCAGGATGGCGTCATACAGGCCGGGGGCCACGGTGGCCCAGCGGCGCACGGGGTCGCGTTCGCTGGGCTTTTCCAGCTGCAGGTAGCCGTCGCGGCCCAGTTCGCCGCCGGCGTCCTTGGCCTGCTTGACCCACTGGTCGAAGCCCGCCTGGTCCACGCCATGGAAACGGAAGCGCATGCCCGAGAAGCCTGCGCCGCTGTAGTTGGCGGAGAAGCCCTCGAAGTTGCCCTGCGCGTTGATCACGGCGTGCAGCTTGGTTTCCATGCCGGGCATGGCGTAGATCTGGCCGGCCAGGGCCGGGATGTAGAACGAGTTCATGACCGTCGAGGCGGTGATCTTGAACTGGATCGGGCGGTCCACCGGCGCTGCGATCTCGTTCACCGTGGCGATGCCTTGCTCGGGATACAGGAACAGCCACTTCCAGTCCAGCGCGACGACCTCGATCACCAGGGGCTTGGCGCCTTCCGGCACGGCACGGCCTTCGCTGATGCGGTCGAGGGGGCGGTAGGGGTCCAGTTTGTGGGTGCTGACCCAGGTGATGGCCCCCAGGGCGATGATGATCGCCAGCGGCGCCGACCAGATGATGAGTTCCAGCCCTGTGGAGTGGTCCCAGTCCGGCTGGTACTCGGCCTCGGTGTTGGCCTGGCGATAGCGCCAGGCGAACAGGAAGGTGAGGAAGATCACCGGCACGATGATCAGCAGCATCAGGACGGTCGAGACGATGATCAGATCGCGCTGCTGTGCGGCGATGTCGCCGGAGGGGCTGAGCACGACGGCATTGCAGCCGGCGAGCAGCGCGGCCGCGGGCACTGCGAGCAGTCCGCGAAGTCGGTGGGTGGAGGGCATACCGGGCAAGAAAGGTGGAAGGCGGCACGGATGGCCGCGGGAAGGCGTCGAATCTACGTGAAAACCATTGTGGTGTGAATGGGACGTTTTGTCCTACAGTGGGTTGCGGCTGCCAGAGACAGTTCACTGGCCCGCCAAAGCAAAAACTGCTGGTGCATTCAAAAAGGAGCACGCCGATGACCACATTGACACAGCATTTTCCCGGATCTTCATCGCGCGCCACCACGGAAGAAGACTCCCGGCCCGTACAGAACGGACACTCCCCCGTCGCTCCCGAGGAGATAGCGATCGGCGTGGTGATCGGCCGCGCTTCCGAGTATTTCGACTTCTTCGTCTACGGCATCGCCTCGGTGCTGGTCTTTCCCACCGTGTTCTTTCCCTTCGTGGACCGGCTGCAGGGCACGCTCTACGCCTTCGCCGTCTTCTCGCTGGCCTTCGTCGCACGCCCCTTCGGCACCGCGCTGTTCATGGCCATGCAGCGCCGCTGGGGCCGTGGCACCAAGCTGACGGCCGCGCTGTTCCTGCTGGGTTTTTCCACAGCCGGCATGGCCTTCCTGCCCGGGTATGAAAGCCTGGGGGCCTATTCCATCGTGCTGCTGGCTCTGTTCCGCATCCTGCAGGGGGTGGCGATGGGCGGTTCGTGGGACGGGCTGCCCTCGCTGCTGGCGCTGAACGCGCCGGCCAGCCGCCGCGGCTGGTATGCCATGCTGGGCCAGTTGGGCGCGCCCACCGGCTTCATCATCGCCAGTGCCCTGTTCCTGTTCCTGCACGCCAGCCTGTCGGCGGAAGACTTCATCTCCTGGGGTTGGCGCTATCCGTTCTATGTGGCCTTCGCCATCAACGTGGTCGCGCTGTTCGCCCGCCTGCGCCTGGTCGTGACGGACGAGTACACCAAGCTGCTGGAGGAGCGCGAACTGGAGCCCACGCCCATCGGCGAGATGGTGCGCACCCAGGGCTACAACGTCTTCATCGGCGGTTTCGCGGCGCTGGCCAGCTACGCGCTGTTCCATCTGGTGACCGTGTTTCCCCTGTCCTGGGCGGCCCTGTACCCCGAGCAGCCGATCAATGACGTGTTGTTCGTCCAGCTGATCGGCGGCGTGCTGGCCATCGGCAGCATGATCGCGTCAGGCGTGATCGCCGACCGCCTGGGCCGGCGCACCACGCTGGGCGTGCTGGCGGTGATGATCGCCGTCTACAGCGGTTTCGCGCCCACGCTGATCGGTGGCGGCGCCGTGGCGCTGGATGCGTTCATCCTGATCGGTTTCGTGCTGCTGGGCCTGTCGTACGGCCAGGCGGCCGGCGCGGTGACCGCCAATTTCGCGTCCAAGTACCGCTATACCGGCGCGGCCTTCACCGCCGACCTGGCCTGGCTGGTGGGCGCGGCATTCGCACCGCTGGTGGTGCTGGGCCTGTCCGCGCACTTCGGCCTGTTTGCGGTGAGCCTGTACCTGCTGTCCGCGGCGGCCTGCACGCTGGGGGCCTTGAGCGTCAACCGCATGATCGAACGGCGCGACTGAGATCGGGACCGGGCGGAAGGCGGGCCGGCGCACGGCGCCGGCCGCCACCTTGGGTTGGCGGTATTTGCTATTGAAAAAATTAGCAAAAT
>NZ_BAAJYT010000007.1:0-61776 GCF_057541515.1 Acidovorax sp. KNOB132 | reverse complement strand
CGGATTGCGCGGCGGCAGGGGGGAGGGGGGGCAGGGCGCCGGACAGGGGGGCCGGCGACGAGGGCGCGGAGGTGGGGGAGGGCATGCCCGCATTGTGGCAAAGGCCACGCACCCTTTTGGCGGGCCGCGCGCGAAACCCCTGCGCTATCCTCCCCGCATGCTCGACACCCAACGCATCCGCGCCGTCACCCTCGACCTGGACGACACGCTCTGGCCCATCTGGCCCACCATCGCCCGCGCGCAGGCCGTCCTGTGCGCCTGGCTGCAGGACCGGGCGCCCGCAACCGCCGCGCTCCTGAGCGACCCCGAAGCCGCCGCCGTGCTGCGCAGCCAGGTCGTGCAGGCGCATCCGCAGCTGTCCCACGACCTGAGCGCCCTGCGCCGCGAGAGCATCCGCGCCGCGCTGCGGCAGGCAGGCGACGACACCGCGCTGACCGACGGCGCCTTCGATGCCTTCTTCGCGGAGCGCCAGCGCGTGCAGCTGTACGACGACGCCATCGCGGCGCTGGAATTCCTGGCCGTGCGCTATCCCCTGGCGGCCCTGTCCAACGGCAATGCCAACCTGGACCTGATCGGCATCGGCGCCTATTTCCAGGCCCGCATCAGCGCACGCGAGTTCGGCATCGCCAAGCCCGATCCGCGCATCTTCCATGCGGCCGCCGAGGCCCTGGGCGTGCCGGCCGCCAGCGTGCTGCACGTGGGCGACGATGCCACGCTGGACGCGCACGGTGCCCTGGGCGCGGGCATGCAGGCGGTGTGGATCAACCGCGCCGAGGCGGCCTGGCCGCACGACGGCGAGCCGCACGCCACGGTGCCCGATCTCACCGAGCTGTGCCGGCTGCTGGCGTGACGGCCGCGCTCGCGGCCTTGGGCGCATGAACGCCCGGGCCCTGGCGGCAAGGGTGTGGATCCGCCGCTAACCGCCCAATGGAGGCGCCGATGCGTGGCCGCGCAGGGTGGGGCGGGTAGGCCCGATGGCTTTCCCGCAGGGGCATCCGCACGGGGATGATTGCTGAAGTGCTATTAAATCAATAGCTGCAAGGGCAATGAGTACTAGGGCATGGGCCGCTTTTCACTCTGAATGGCAGTGCGCAGCATGAAAGCGCCTGTGCGGCGGGCGGAACACTACGCCTGCTCCAAACGGGCGAGGTACGCCGCGACCCGATCATCATGATCGTCGGTGGCCCCGCCACCGAACCAGAAGGCCCGGGCGGCGCTGAGGGGCTGGCGGACGGGCTCGAGCGCGCGGGCGACCGTTCGAAACGGCCGCAACGCATCGGTTTCGTCGGGCGAGCCCCAGATCGGGCGATCGCCGGCCGTGATCGAGAGAAGGTGGGGGGATCGCTCGATCGCGATGTCGGGGTCGCGGGCCAGCTCGGCCAGGGCGGGTTCGATCCGGTCCCAGTATTCGCGGCCGATGAATGTTCGCCAGCCCACATCGGCAATACCGGCTTCTTCTCCCGCCTTCCACCGATGCGGTGAACCGTCCCTGCGAAGCGCGGGCTCCACCATGTCGGCGTCGGTGCTGAACGCGGCACGATGGCGCTCCGGATCGGCGCTCAACAGGAACCTGAGGCTGCTTTTGTGGGGTGGGAGAAATCGTCCCATGCCCATCGTGCCGCTGATGGTGGGCAGTTCCATCAAGGTCGCGCTGACCTCCTGCGCGAAGCCGTGCCAATGGGGCGAGTCTTGCGGTATCGCGGTCTCCAGAAAGAAACGGTCGCTGCGCTGCTCGATGCCGAAGAACGGCAAGCCGGGGTGCGGGAAGTCGGCGAGCGCGTGGCCGTAGCGGCGCAGGCCCTCGCCATACGGGGTTCCGCCGTCCCGGGCGAGATAGGCGCGGCCGTCGTTCAGGATGCGCGGCGTCGCCGGGCGGATCTTGCCCTTGTAGCCGGGAAAGTGGTACGAGGTTTCGTTCGCCGACGTGCCGAAGCGCGCTTCGAACTGGGCGTAGAGCTTGCGAAGGTGCGGGGCGATGGTCGGGGCGTGGATCGTGCCCTCCACGATCGCGATCGACCGGAACGCGGGCACGGCCACCGGTTCGTTTTCCCACATCAGAAACTCACGCATCGGTTGCCTCCCTCCCCATTTTTCCGTACCGGGGGTGTTGTGCGGAATGGCGGAATCTATCGCAGATCTTTCGGCGGGTGTTACGCCATCCCACACAACGCAAGCCCGCGGAGTGAAACCCAGCGACCAGCCATGCAGAATGTCCCACAAGGGTTTTCAATCAATGGAGGAGTTTGGCATGCATCGACTCGATACGGGGCGTATTTTTCAACGATCGACACACGACGTCTGGCTGGCGAGTTGCCTGGTGGCATTCGGGTTGACGGCCTGTGGCGGCGGATCGGGATCCACCACGGTCACTCTGTCCGATGCCCTGAAGGTCGACACCACGTACGGCGAAGCCGGGGTGGCCACCTTCCCGCTCGGCACGCCATCCTTCGCCAGCCTGGGCGTGCAGCCGGATGGCAGGCTGCTGATTGCGGGCAGCAGGGTCGCGGTCCCCGCAGCCCCTTCGGGTTTCGGATCGCTGCCCGCCACGCAGACCTTTGTCGTCCGGATGGGCGCCGACGGACATGTCGACAGGGGCTTCGGCCAAAACGGCGAAGCACGGTTTTCCGTCAAGGGATACGAGTCGCTCGGCGATGTTCGACTCCAGGCCGACGGCAGAATCCTGGTGGCGGTTCAGGCACACGAGCCGTGTTTCTCACCGTCCTACCAGACCCGGTGCCTGACGGCGTCCGGGGAGCCCGGCACATGGCACCACACCGTGGTCGGCCTCACCGCGAACGGGGCGGTCGACAGCACGTTCGGCACCCAGGGCGTTGCGGAGGGATTCGTCTCCACCAATCTCAACACCCTGGCGCTGGCGATCCAGCCCGATCAGAAACCCGTTCTGCTGACGTCCAACGACCGCCCCATCCTGCAAGTGTTCGGCCGTTCTTTGCGCCGCCTGTCTGCGGACGGAATCCCCGATGCCGCGTTCAATCAACCGACGGCATCGCAGCCGCCTGCGCCCTGCGAGGCCAGCGGCGCGGCGGTGCTGGCGCTGCGCAACGGCAGCATCGTCACCGCAGGCCAACTGGGTGGCCGGATCTACGCAGACCCCCGATCCGACCCCGGGCTTTGCGTCGCGGTGCACGCGGGCGGGACGCAAGCGCAGACCTCTGGTGGCTGGACATCCTTCGGGGCGGAGTTGAAGGAATACCAACTCGCGCCTCATCCCGATGGCGGATTTGTCGTCGCCGCCAGAACCTGCGCGGGCAGCGACTGCCAGCTCAGCGTCGCCAAGTTCAGTGCCAATGGCGCGCTCGACACGTCCTTTGGCGAGCAAGGCATCGAGCGCGTGGTGCTTCCTGCCAACTATCGCCTCAAATCCTTCTTCGTCCAGAGCGACGAAAGCATGAAGGCCTTCGGCGCCATCGAGGAAGGCGCGGCAGCGGGCACCGCTGCACGCCGGTTCCGTGCGGTGTGGACGAGCCTGACGGGCAACGGTGCACTGGCCAACAATGACACCAACGTGGCGACTTCCATTCAGGACCCGCCGACCAGCGCAGAGCCGCGCGAGGTGCTCCGGGACGGCGCGGGGCGCTGGCTCGTGATCAGCTCGGAGGAAGACAGTGCGCGCAACCTGGTGCTGAGGGTCGTGCGCACGCTGGGCACGTCCACCGGCCGTTCGTAAAACCGCTAGGCCGCGAGGAAGTCCCGGATCGCGAACAACGTGGCGTCCGGCGCCTCCGTCATCTGGTGGTGGCCGACCGGCAGGCTCGTCACCTGCACCGCCTTGCCGGCCGCGCGCGCCGCCGCGATCAGGCCCTGCGCCGCCTTCGGGTTGGTCATCTGGTCCTGCGCGCCCAGGGCGAACAGCACCGGGCAGGTGATCTGCGCGATGGCCGCCTCGCCGCCCGCATAGCGGTCGCAGGCCAGAAAGCCGCGGTGGAACACGTTCACGGCCGGGTTGCTGCGCAGCACGCGGCGACCCAGGGCCATGCCCGCGCCATAGGCCCAGAAGCCCGCGCCCGAGGGCGAGGCCAGCGTGCTGCGCGAGAACACGTTCACCATGCGCAGCGCCTTCTCGGGCGTGTTCAGGGCCGACTCGATGAGGGCGGGGGACACCCTCATCGGGTAGGCGGTGCCCACCAGCACCAGGTGCGTGATGCGGTCCTGCAGGCGGGCGGCGGCCTCCAGCGCGATCAGCGATCCCCAGCTGTGCCCCACCAGCGCGGCGCGGGCCACGCCGGCCGCATCCAGGAGCGCGGCGATGAAGCCGGCCGCTTGCTCGACGCTTTCGGGCGCATCGCCCTCGCTGCGGCAGTGGCCCGGCAGGTCCACCGCCAGCACGTTCCAGCCGTGGTTGGCGAAATAGCGGCTTTGCAGCGCCCATACGCTGTGGTCGTTGAGCACGCCGTGGATGAAGACGACGGTCGGCTTGGCCGCGTCGAACGCCTTGCCGCCGGTGTAGCAATAGGTGCCGTGGCCGTTGACGGTGATGCGCATCACGCACCTGCCTTTTCTGCGGCTTTCAGCGCGCGCTGCAGGTCGTCGATGAGGTCGTCCGCGTCTTCCAGGCCGATCGACAGGCGGATCGTGCCCTGCGAGATGCCGGCCTGGGCGAGCGCCTCGTCGCTCATGCGAAAGTGCGTGGTGCTGGCCGGGTGGATCACCAGGCTGCGGCAGTCGCCCACGTTGGCCAGGTGGCTGAAGACCTTCAGCGTCTCGATGAACTTCTTGCCCTGCGCGCGGTTGCCCTTCAGGTCGAAGCTGAACAACGATCCCGCGCCGCGCGGCAGCAGCTTTTGCGCCAGCGCGTGGCTGGGGTGCGAATCGAGCATCGGGTGCCCCACGCGCGAGACGAAGGGGTGGCTGGCCAGGAACTCCACCACCTTCTGCGTATTGCGCATGTGGCGCTCCATGCGCAGCGGCAGCGTCTCGATGCCCTGCAGGATCAGCCAGGCCGTGTGCGGGCTCATGCACGCGCCGAAGTCGCGCAGGCCCTCGCGCCGCGCGCGCAGCAGGAAGGCGCCCACGGTGCTTTCCTCGGTGAACACCATGTTGTGAAAGCCGTCGTAGGGCTGCGTCAGTTCGGCGAAGCGCCCCGCGGTGCGCGGGCCCTCCCAGTCGAAGCTGCCGCCGTCCACCACGATCCCGCCGATCACGGTCCCGTGGCCCGACAGGAACTTGGTGGCCGAGTGGTACACCAGGTCCGCACCGTGCTCGAAGGGCCGCATGAGCCACGGCGAGGTGAGGGTGGAGTCCACCAGCAGCGGCACGCCGGCCTCGTGCGCGATGGCGCTCACCGTGGGAATGTCCAGCACGTCCAGGCCTGGGTTGCCCACGGTCTCGCCGAAGAACAAGCGGGTGTTGGGCCGCGCCGCGGCGCGCCAGCCGTCGATGTCGCCCGGGGCGACGAAGGTGGTCTCGATGCCGAAGCGTGCCAGCGTGTAGTGCAGCAGGTTCTGCGATCCGCCATACAGCGCGGTGCTGGCCACGATGTGGCCGCCCGCGCCCATCAGCGTGCAGATCGCCAGGTGCAGCGCGGCCTGGCCGCTGGCCACCGCGATGGCGCCCACGCCGCCTTCCAGGGCGGCCACGCGCTGCTCCAGCACGGCGTTGGTGGGGTTGCTGATGCGGCTGTACACGTGGCCCGGGCGTTCCAGGTTGAACAGCGCGGCCGCGTGGTCGCTCGACTCGAACACGAACGACGTCGTGAGGTGGATGGGAACGGCGCGCGCCCCGGTGGCCGGGTCGGGCGAGGCGCCCGCGTGCAGCGCCAGTGTATCGAAGCCAGGGTCTGAGTAACCGGGCATCCGTGTCTCCTCTGTAGGGGGGTAAGCGCCGCATTGTGGGCTATATTGCGCAGGATTCAGCCAGCAGCGCCCTGGCGCGCACCACGGAGACCTCCCCCATGAAAGTCAGCGACATCCTTCGCGTCAAAGGCAACACCCTCTACACCGTCAACGCCGACGAGCCGCTGTCCCAGGCCGCTGAAATCATGTCCGAAAAGGACATCGGCTCGCTCGTGGTCATGGACCTGGGTGACCTGGTGGGCATGCTCACCTTCCGCGAAGTGATCCAGGCCGTGGTGAAGAACGGCGGTTCGGTCGGCACCCTGCTCGTGCGCACGGCCATGGATGACGCCCCGCTCACCTGCACGCTCGAGACCGACATGGACGAGGTGCGCCGCATGATGCTCAACCGCCATGCCCGCTACATGCCGGTGATGGACAAGAAGATGCTCATGGGCGTGATCAGCTTCTACGACGTCGCCAAGGCCGTCGTGGATGCCCAGAACTTCGAGAACAAGATGCTCAAGGCCTACATCCGCGACTGGCCCGAGGAAGACGCCCGCCCTGCGGTCTGATCGTTCCCTTCAAGCCCAACCGGCCCCATGCCGGGGTATCGATTGCCTGGTTTGCTATGTTTTTAATAGCATTTGGCGCGAGGTGGGATGGACCGGGCCGGGCCGCAAGGCTCGGTGATAATCGCGCCCCATGAGCGGCAACACACTCGGCACCCTATTCGCAGTCACCAACTTCGGTGAATCCCACGGCCCGGCCATCGGCTGCGTGATCGACGGCTGCCCCCCCGGCATGCCCCTGTCCGAGGCGGACATCCAGGCCGACCTGGACCGCCGCCGCCCTGGCACCAGCCGCCACGTCACCCAGCGCAACGAGGCCGATGCGGTCGAGATCCTCTCTGGCGTGTACGAAGGCAAGACCACCGGCACGCCCATCGCCCTGCTGATCCGCAACACCGACCAGCGCAGCAAGGACTACTCCAACATCGCCGAGAGCTTTCGCCCTGGCCACGCCGACTACACCTACTGGCACAAGTTCGGCATCCGCGACCCGCGCGGTGGCGGGCGTTCGTCGGCCCGGCTCACCGCCCCCACGGTGGCGGCCGGCGCGGTCGCCAAGAAGTGGTTGTCCGAAAAATACGGCGTTCGCTTTCGCGCCTGCATGACGCAGATCGGCGAGCTGGCCATTCCGTTCGAAAGCTGGGACCACGTGCCCCAGAACCCGTTCTTCGCGCCGGTCGCCGACGTGTCCGCGTACGAAGACTACATGGACGCGCTGCGCAAGTCGGGCGATTCGTGCGGCGCGCGCATCCGCGTGCAGGCCACGGGCGTGCCGGTCGGCCTGGGCGAGCCGCTGTACGACAAGCTGGATGCCGACATCGCCCACGCCATGATGGGGCTCAATGCCGTCAAGGGCGTGGAGATCGGCGCGGGCTTTGCCAGCGTGGCGCAGCGCGGCACCACCCACGGCGATTCGCTCACGCCCCGGGGCTTTGCCAGCAACAACGCCGGCGGTGTGCTGGGCGGCATCAGCACAGGGCAGGACATCGAGGTGTCGCTGGCCATCAAGCCCACCAGTTCCATCATCAGCCCGCGCGAATCCATCGACGTGCACGGCCAGAGCACCGAGGTCATCACCAAGGGCCGGCACGACCCCTGCGTGGGCATCCGCGCCGCACCCATCGCCGAGGCCCTGCTGGCGCTGGTCGTGATGGACCATGCCCTGCGCCACCGCGGGCAGTGCGGCGACGTCGAGCCACCCGTGCCACCGATCCAGGCATCGTTTCTCTGAGCCCGGGGCCCTCGGGCGCCCGCGCCTCAGCGCGCGGCCGAGGCAGGCACGGGGGGGCGCCACAGGCACCGAAGCCGCCGGTGCACCGGGGGTTGCCGTGGCCGGTGCACTGCCCGTGGCGGTAACGGGGGCGGTGACAGGGACCGGTGCCGGCGCATGCTCCAGCCGGTACCAGCGCCAGGCGGCCACCGCCAGCACGGCGACGACCAGCAATCCCCCCGCCGCCAGCCACACCGGCCGGCGCGATTCGGCGAACGGATCGTCCAGCAACCGGCGTGCGTTGGCGGGCACGTGCGCCGTCTGCGACAGCGAGCCCCCCAGCCGCGTGTTGATGCGCATGCGGCCATTGATGGCCCAGCCGCTCGCGTCCAGGATCGGCCCCAGGCTGCGCTGGCGCAGCTTGAGCCACGCGATCAGCATGCTCGGCCCGGAAATGGCCAGCACGATGCCGACGAGCGCCAGCGGAATCCACACCCCCAGGTCCACGAACTTGCCGAAGATGCCCACCAGCACGGCGCTGATGCTGCCCAACGCCACACCGATCGCCGCCACCGTGCCCACGTCGGTGCGGCGCCCGGGCTCCACCACGGTGGAGGCAGCGGGCGTGGTGCCGCCAGCCTTGAGCGGCGTGTTGGCCAATTGCCCGGCCGTGGCGCCCAGGGACTTTTCCACCCGCGCATCGCTGGCCGAGGCCCGCTTGGCCACCTGCTCCTCGATCATCCGCAGGAATTTCTTGTAGGGCGAGAAGAACGCCTGCGCGATGCTGGTCGGGTTCTCGATCAGCTTGGTGATGGTGGCGTCCCAGTCGTGCCCCTGCCGGTCGTAGAAGACGCCGTTGCGCCCCACGAACAGAAAGTCCACGTCGCCCGCCGTGAACGCCGCCACGATGGTCATCTTCTGTCCCTTGCGCGTGCAGTCGCAGTAGGCCAGGTAGGTCTTGGCCAGCCCGGCGAGCTTGGCGTGCTTGCCCGCATCCGCCACCTGCACGGTCAGGTCGCAGCTGCGCGCGTCCAGGTACAGCGTGCCGGCCTGGAAGATCGCGCCTTCGCGCTGGTAGAACGCCGAGAACGAGACGAAGTTGTTCAGCAGCAAGAGCAGGTCGCGCCGAAAGCGCAGCAGCTTCTCAAGGTCCAGCATCTGCGTGTTGTGCGCCTTCTCGGCCTCGTCCTGCTCGATCAGGGCCATCACGCGCTCGCGCACGCCGCTCTCGTGCAACTGGCGGATGGCATCGTCCTTGAGCGCATCCAGCCGGGTGGCCGGCTTGTCGGCCAGCCATTGCTGGCAGGGGGCCAGGGCCTTCTGCACCTGCTCCCACTCTCGTTCGGTCAGCGCCTCGGCGGGGCGGCCGAGCAGCGGCTCCACCGCTTGCTCCCGGAAGGTCTGCAGGGCCTGTGCCCAGGCGGGATTGGTGCCGCGCGCCAGGGGCAGGGCGCCATGGGGCGTGATGGGCGCCAGGGGCAGGGCGGCCACCGCGCGGGACGATGCATCCAGATCAACCCCCGCCATCGCGGCGTATTCCTCCTGTGTGGGGTTGAGTGCCGCCGCCGCGCGCGGATCGTAGGCGGCGAGCCGGGACCGCGCGAAGAAATCGTCGATCTTGTGCCGCACCGCGTTCATCGCCTGCGTGGCGGCGAGCGTGCGATCGCCGAGCGCCAGTCCGGCGGTGCGGTCATTGGCCTGGGCCGACCAGTCGTGCCATTTCGCCACCTCGGCAAAGAAGGCCTCGGCATGCGCGCGGTCCACCCCTTTAAGGGCCTCCTGGGCGACGCCTTTCACGGGTTTCTGCTCGATGGGCACGCTGCCGTGCGTGGCGATGATCTGCTCGATGGCCTCCCGCGCCGGGGTGTCGTCCTGCGCCGTGTCCGGCGTGATCGCGCCATCGCCGTTGAAGCGCATGGCGCTCAGCTGTTCGCTGCGTTCCAGTACCTGGGCCAGCGCGATGGTGGTGGCCTCGGGCTGGTCGGCCAGCGCGAGGATGCGCCGCGCCTGCGCCACCAGCGCGGCACCCTCGTCCGTGGTGGCGTCAATGGCCTCCAGATCCAGTGCATCGGCCGGCCGGGCCAGCAGGTCGGGGTCGCCCAGCCGGGCACAGGCCCAGGCGCAGGCCGCCAGCAGTTCTGGCGGGCGGATGCGCCCGTCCTTGTCGGTGTCGATCAGGTCCAGCGTGCGTGGGTCGAACTCGATGCCGCGCGTGGGGCAGGCCAGGGCCACCCAGAGTTTCTGGTCCAGCTCGGCCAGGTGGGCGATGTCGGCGCCGGTGCGGATGGTGACCTGGTCCACGCCACCGGCGCGAAAGAATTGCCAGGTGTGGCGGTGGGCAGGCCCGCTGGGGGTCTGGGCAGCGGATGCGGGCGAAGTGGGATGGTTGGAAATCGGCGGCTGGGATTCCATGGAGCGAGGGCGGCGGACGCGGGTCGTAGCGAGGACGCCGGGCACGCAGACCGCTCCGGCGGACGAAGCGGCCCAGTTTAGAACGCAGAGGCGGCCACGTGTCCGCCTGCCTTGTCAGACAGAGCGCCGTTTTCGTTTGCTATGAAATCGATAGCTTTAGCCGCATGGTAGTCATGCAGTGAGGGCCCAAAAGACCCCATGCCATCGATTCTTACTTGCGCACTTCGTCCACGAGCGCGCGGAAGTCGTCGATGTCCTCGAAGCTGCGGTACACGCTGGCAAAGCGGATGTAGGCCACTTTGTCCAGCTTCTTGAGCTCGCGCATCACCCACTCGCCGATCTGGCTGGAAGGCACTTCGCGCTGCCCCAGGTTGAGCAGCGTTTCCTCGATGCGCTCGATGGCGCTGTCGATCTGCACCGTGCTGACCGGGCGCTTGCGCAGCGCCAGGTTGAACGAGGCCAGCAGTTTGGCCCGCTCGTATTCGATGCGCCGGCCGTCCTTCTTCACGATGGACGGAAAGTTCACTTCCGGCCGCTCGTAGGTGGTGAAGCGCTTGTCGCACGCGCCGCACTGGCGGCGGCGGCGCACGAAATCCCCGTCCTCGGCCACCCGCGTTTCCACCACCTGCGTTTCGGGGTGGCTGCAGAAAGGGCACTTCATCGGAAGGCCCTCCCATCATGCCGGCGGAGAAGGGCCGCCGAGAGGGCCGAGGCTGGCGCCAGCGCCCGTTCTGCCCCGGTTGGGCCAGGGCAGGCGGCGCTGAGCGGAGAGCGGGGCATGGATCAGCCGTAGACGGGAAAGCGCGAGGTCAGCGCGTGCACCTTGGCCCGCACCTCGGCCAGGTTGGCCTCGTCGCGCGGGTTGTCCAGCACATCGGCCAGGAGATTGGCGGTGAGGCGCGTTTCCTCTTCCTTGAAGCCCCGCGTCGTGATGGCCGGCGTGCCCACGCGGATGCCGCTGGTCACCATCGGCTTCTCAGGGTCGTTGGGGATCGAGTTCTTGTTGATGGTGATGTGGGCGTTGCCCAGGGCGGCTTCGGCTTCCTTGCCGGTGATGCCCTTGGCGCGCAGGTCCACCAGCATCACGTGGCTTTCGGTGCGGCCGCTCACGATGCGCAGGCCGCGCTCGATCAGCGTCTCGGCGAACACCTTGGCGTTCTTGGCGACCTGTTCCTGGTAGGCCTTGAAGCCCGGCTCCAGCGCTTCCTTGAAAGCCACGGCCTTGGCGGCGATCACGTGTTCCAGCGGGCCGCCCTGCAGGCCGGGAAAGATGGCGCTGTTGATGGCCTTCTCGTGCTCGGACTTCATCAGAATAATGCCGCCGCGCGGGCCGCGCAGGCTCTTGTGCGTGGTGGAGGTGACCACGTCGGCATGGGGCACGGGGTTGGGGTACTGGCCGGCGACCACGAGGCCGGCGTAGTGGGCGATGTCCACCCAGAAGATCGCGCCGATTTCCTTGGCGATCTTTGCGAAGCGCTCGAAGTCGATGCGCAGGGAATAGGCCGATGCGCCGGCGATGATCAGCTTGGGCTTGTGTTCACGGGCCTTGGCTTCGAGCGCGTCGTAGTCGATCTCTTCCTTGTCGTTGAGGCCGTACGAGACGATGTTGAACCACTTGCCGCTCATGTTCAGCGGCATGCCGTGCGTCAGGTGGCCGCCTTCGGCCAGGCTCATGCCGAGGATGGTGTCGCCGGGCTTGAGGAAGGCCAGCAGCACGGCCTGGTTGGCCTGCGAGCCGGAGTTGGGCTGCACGTTGGCGGCTTCGGCACCGAAGAGCTTCTTCACGCGGTCGATGGCCAGTTGCTCGACCACGTCCACGTTCTCGCAGCCGCCGTAGTAGCGCTTGCCGGGATAGCCTTCGGCGTACTTGTTGGTGAGCTGCGAGCCCTGGGCGGCCATGACGGCGGGGGATGCGTAGTTTTCGCTGGCGATCAGCTCGATGTGCTGTTCCTGGCGAACGTTTTCGGCCTGGATGGCGGCCCAGATTTCAGGGTCGGCCTGGCTGACGAGGATATTGCGTTGGTACATGTTGGCAGTCCTATGAACTGGTGTCCCTTGAAACAAGGGCTGCCCAGGCGAACGGCGGAACACAGCAGGCCTTTCAGCCCGTGCGGCACGCTCCCCAGTGGTTCACAGGGGGTGAACCCCTGTCGGTTTCCACGTCAGCGGCGGCAGTGGAGTGCCGCGCCTATCGCCAGTTGCGTACCCCGCGAGTGTAGCTGACCGCACCGGGCCTGGCGCCCGAGGATGTGAATCGATGCCCCAAGTCGGGCACCGTCGGTTCAAAGGTCGGAGAGAAGCGCCACCTTGTCGGCGCTGGCCTTGGGGGCTTCTGCTTCGGCGGCCGCCTTGGCGGGAACGGTCTGTGCCGGCGCCTGCGTGGAGAGCATCGGCGGGGCAGCCGGCGTGGCGGGAGCCGGCGGTTGCAAGGGCACCGAGCGGCCGCTGGCCACTTGGCGCAGGCGGAAGTGCTCGGCCAGCACCTTGGCGGCGTACCCGCCATCGTCGGGCAGATTGGCCGCGCCGACGTAGTAGCGCAAGCCGCCTTCGAGGGACCCGGCGCGGGTGATGCATTCCTGCAGCACCTTCACGCCCACGCGCAGGTTGCTCACCGGATCGAAGGCCGCGAAGTGGCCACCGAAATTCTGGTACTTGTCGGTGTGCACGTTCGTCATGACCTGCATCAGGCCCTGGGCGCCCACCGCGCTCTGGGCGAAGGGGTTGAAGCTCGATTCCACGGCCATGATCGACAGGATCAACGTGGGGTCCAGCTTGGTCTTGCCGCCGATTTCATAGGCTTCGGCCACCAGCACTGCCAAAGGCTCGGGCGCCACACGGTACTTCTTGCTGAGCCAGTAGGTGACAGCTGCCTGCTCCTTGGGCAGTTCCTTCGGATTGCTCGCCGTGGCGCGCTCGCTGGCTTCCGGCTCGATGGGCGTGCCCATGACCGCGACCTGGCGGGCTTGCAGCCAGCCCATCAGCTTTTCTTCTCCGGTCTGGCGCAGGTCGGGACGCGCGGTCAAAGTGATGACGGCAAAAGCGACAGCCAAGCCGAGGAGGGCGAAGCTGCTGTGGGTGATTTCAAGAAAACCGTCGATCACATCGGATGCGAACGTTCGCACTCCGGCGACCACTGTTCCTAACGCTGTCATGTAGCTTTTCCTTTCTGAGTCGAGGCCTGAGCAAGGTGGCCCACAAGGGGCCAGGCCGTGCCAGGCATCTCGCCTGGATTGGTACGCCATCAGGTTCGCATTGCCTCCGGAGAGCGTTCAATGACCGAACTGACTTAGCCGGGATCGGCAGCGGATGGAAGATCGTCAACCCCGTTTTTCAGGGCTCGCGGATTCTAGGAGGGCTCTTAATACAGAGTCAATACTAACAAAACCGATCGTTAGATCAATTCGATCTTAAAAATCTGGTAGGAAACACAGGTTTATGGGGTGCATCGGCACTCTTGCATGAGGCATCGTTACCGCTTCTGCAGCCCCGCCGTGATGAATGCAATCGAGGCATGGAGGGCGATTGAAAATCCAGCTTGTGGTGGTCCGCCAACTTGGCTAAAGTGGCCTTGCCTGAGTGATTCAGGCATCGCCGGACGAAGCGGAGCCGCCCTCCAGACGCATGCAGTGCACTGAAGGTGACTGGTCAAACTTCCAAGGCAGACCCCGGAGGCAATACCTTGCCTCCTGCCCCGTGGACGTTCAAGCTCCAGGGTGCAAATGATGGCAAAAGACCGTTGTGTCAGCCGTCAAGCCCGGTGCGGATCGACAGATCCCACCGGGCTTTCTTTTTTGCGACTGGTTACATGTTGACCCGGCCGATTTCTGCTCGAATCCCATGATCTGTGCAATGGAAACCGGACTCTGACGTGCCCCTGCAAGCGCTTTCGATCATCAAAAACCCGTGGGTGCGCCGCGTGGCGTGGACGTTGCTGGCTTGGCTGGGATTCTGGGCGCTGGCCTGGGCCGTGGTTCCGACCGTGCTGCGCTACGTGCTGCACACCAAGGTGTCCGAGCAATTGGGGCGAGAACTGTCTGTCGGGAAGATCGATTTCAAGCCATGGACCCTGGAGCTGGAACTGCGGGATCTGAGGATGGCTGCAGACACTTCGGGAAAGGAGCCCCAGTTAGAAATTCAGCGCCTCTATATAGATGCAGAACTGCAGTCCCTTTGGCATCTGGCGCCGGTGATCGACGCGCTGCAGATCGATGGACCCACATTGCGTCTGTCGCGCACGTCGGCTGGGCAGACCGACTTCGATGACCTGCTGAAAAAGTTCTCGACACCATCCTCGGCGACGGCCGAGCCCGATGCGCAGCCCCAGCGGTTTTCGTTCTACAACATCGTGGTGAGGGACGGTGCCGTGGATTTCGGCGATGCGCCACAAAAACGGGTCCACACCGTGCGTGGATTTTCCCTGAGCGTGCCGTTTCTGAGCAATCTGCCCGCGGACCGCACCGTGAAGGTCGCGCCCCATCTCGCCTTTCAACTGAACGGTACGGCGTTCACGACCGGGGCCCAGAGCACGCCATTTCTGGACAGCCGGGACACCGAAGCCACGCTGCAATTCAAGGGGTTGGATCTGCAGCCGTTCCTGGCCTACCTTCCTCCCGCCATGCCGGTACGCATCGAGCAAGGCACGCTGGACGCCGATCTGCGGCTGACGTTCCAGAAACAGTCCGAACCTGCTCTTTCGGTGGGCGGCGTGGTGCAGGTCCATGGTGCACGCGTGAGGGATCGACAGGGTGGCCCACTGCTGTCGTTCGACATGGCCACCGCCCAGGTGGCGGCGCTGCAGCCTTTCCAGCGGAAGGTGCATGTGGCTTCGCTGGAGTGGCGCGGGCCGCATGCGACGGTGCGGCGTGACCGGGAAGGGCGCATGGCCTTGCTGGGCGGTGCGGCGCAAGACCAGAATGCCACGAAGGCGGGGACCACTGCGGCTCCTGATGCACCGTGGGATGTGGTGCTGGATCGGGTGGCCATCAATGGTGGGCAGGTGGACTGGCTGGACGATGGGACAGCAGTGCCCGCCCGCATCTCGGCCCGCGACCTGCGGGTGCGCGCGACCCGGCTGGCCTTGCCACTCACCCGGCCAGTGCAGTTCACTGCGGATGCGCGGCTGTCGTCCGAAGCGGGGAGCGACGCCGCGACCTTGTCGCTTCAAGGGGAGGTGCTGGCGCAATCGGGCCGCGTGGCCGTGTCCGCCCGGGGCTGGCCGTTGTCCATGGCCCGGCCATACCTGGCCAACCTCGTCCAGCCCCAACTGGACGGAACGCTGGATTCCGATGGGGGCATCGCCTGGAACGGCTCCGCGTGGGCGGCAAAGATCGCGAAGCTGTCGGTGGACCGCGCCGAATGGGCCTGTGCTCCGGCTGGGCGGGACTGCCCAGCGGGGACCGCCACGGTCTCGGGCCTGCGCAACAACGCGGCCTGGGCTGAAATCGGCCGCATCGAGGTCGAGGATGCGTTGATCCGGATGCCGCAGCGCACTGTTGCCATCGCGCGGGTGGCGACATCGCAGCCCAAAGTGCGCCTGGAGCGCACTGGGGACGGGCGCTGGATGGTGGAGCGCTGGCTGACGACGGTGCCCGACACCGCAGGGAAAGGCCGTGTGCCAGTCACCTCCGCAACGCGGACGGACGCAGCCCCCGGCTGGAGCGTGCAACTGGCCGAAGTGTCGGTGGACGGTGGAGCGCTGGCGTTCAACGATGCGGCCAAGGCACAGCCTGTGGCGGTAATGCTCGACACCTTCCAGATGCGTGCCAAGGGCTTGGCATGGCCTGTGAATGCCGGCGCACCTCCAGTGTCGTTGTCGCTGTCGGCACGCCTGGGGGCCGGGCGGACAGATCCCGGCAACCTGGTCTATGAAGGAACGGTGCAGATGACGCCCCTGTTGGCACAGGGCAAGGTGCAGGCGTCCCGCCTGCCACTGCATCCCTTCAAGCCGTATGTGGACAACCCGTTGGCGGTCGATGTCGTGCGTGCCCTCGGCAGCTTCAATGGCGAAGTGCGTTATGCCGCGCACGCCGACGGCCCGGCCGTCGGCGTGCGGGGCAATGCCGCACTGGACGACGTGCGGGTGCGGGCCCTGGCCGTTCGCCCAGCCGCGAATGGACCGGTCGACGGGGCTGCACCCATCCGTGGGGAAGAACTGCTGAACTGGAAGTCGCTGGCCCTGCAGGGGGTGGATTTCACCCTGGCGCCCGGAAAGCCAACCGCGCTCGACGTCAAGGAAACGGCGTTGAGCGACTTTTTTGCCCGCATCATCGTTCAGCCGAATGGACGCATCAATCTGCAGGACCTTTCTCGGCCTGCCCAGGGGCCACCCGGTGTATCGGCAACAGCGGAGGCTTCCCCCGATATCACCCCAGCGGCTGGCTCGACGCCGCCCCAGGCCACCAAGCCGGCAATCGCGCCGGTCATGCGTTTCGGCCCCGTGGTACTCACTGGCGGTTCGGTGCGTTTTACCGATTCGTTCGTTCGGCCCAACTATTCAGCGGACCTGAGCGAATTGAATGGTCGCCTGGGGGCTTTTGCGTCCGCGCCCTCCGCCGAGGGCGGTGAGCCCGCCATGGCCGAACTTCAACTGCGCGGACTGGCGCAGGGCTCGGCCTCGCTCGACATCACGGGGCGCCTGAATCCGCTGGCCAAGCCCTTGGCACTGGACATCCAGGGCCGGATGCGCGATCTGGAACTGCCGCCGCTTTCGCCCTACAGCATCAAGTACGCGGGCCATGGCATTGAGCGGGGCAAGCTGAGCATGGACGTCAACTATCGTGTTCTGCCGGATGGGCAATTGACGGCCAGCAACAAGCTCGTGCTGAACCAGTTGCGTTTTGGCGAGCCGGTGGAGGGCGCACCGGCCAGTTTGCCCGTGCGCCTGGCCGTTGCCTTGCTGGCTGACCGCAATGGTGTGATCGACGTGGAACTGCCGATCAATGGCTCGCTGAACGACCCCCAGTTCCGCCTGGGGCCGGTGATTTTTCGCGCGGTGGGCAACTTGGTGATGAAGGCGATCACTTCGCCGTTTTCATTGCTGGCCGGATGGATGGGGGGCAGTTCTGAGCTGGATCGCGTCAACTTCGCCCCGGGCAGCGCGGCCCTGGACGATGAAGCCCGAAAGACGCTCGACAAGATCGGGCAGGCACTCTCGGACCGACCGGGACTGAACATGACCGTCGCCGGGCACGTTCAGCGAGAAGCCGAACAAGAGGGCTGGAAACGGGCCGCGCTGCAGTCCCGGGTGGCGGCACAAGCGCGCCGCATGGCTGCGCGGGGCGATCAAGCGCCCTCGGAACCCCAGGCACCTGCGCCGGGATCTCCGCAGTACGCTGACTCGCTCAAGGAGGTGTATCGCCGCACCGACATGGCCAAGCCCCGCAATCTGGTCGGCATGGCGAAGGATTTGTCCGTGCCAGAAATGGAAGCCTTGTTATTGGCGGACATGGCAATTCCCGATGAGGCGATGAGAGAGCTGGCACAGGCACGGGCAGTGGCGGTCCGTGACTACCTGGCGGGGCGGCAAGTCGCGCTGGGGCGATTGTTCGTCGGCGCACCGAAAATCGATTCGGAGAGTGTGAACGGGGCGCCCCACGCAGAACTTACTTTGTCCACTCGCTGACAGGGCGCATCCGGTGGAAACAAGCTTTTTCATCCATCCATGGCCGTGGGCTACATTGCCGTATTGCAGTCGCAGCGCTGCACCCCATATTCAGCGCTCCAGTGTCTGAACCATGGCCCCGTGTGCCCGCTGAGTCCGAATAAAAACGCCCCATGTAGGGGACTTGCTAAAACCGGGCGAAAATAGCGCCCTTGTCGGCGGCGTCATCTGCGCTGCCTGTAGGCGCTGGCTCCTCGGCCACGGCCTTTTACCCCCTGAATCCATGTTTCCCTTTTCTTCTCGCAACAAAATGTCTGACGCACCCGAAGTGAACCCGGCCCCGGCCAAGCACACCGAGCCGCATCCCTTGGATGCGCTGACGGGCGGCGCGTTTTCCGCCGCGACCTCGGGAGAGAGGGCATCGCGCATTCGCGAATGGCTGCAGACCCAGCCGTCGGCGGAGCAGTTGCAGGAGGTGTTCAAGGAACTGAGTGGGCGCGACAAGGGCGCGGCCCGTGCTGTTCGCGAGCGCCTCGATGAAATCCGGCGTGCCAAGGGCCAGGAGGCGATCGCTGCCGAGTGGGCCGAAAAGGCGCAGGGCTTGCTGGCTGCTGCCAAGCTGAACATTGCCGACGCGCTGGCTTGGCAGCGCGACGCGGCCAAGGCGGGAGCCCCTTTGTCGCGGGAACCTTTGGCATCGCTCAAGGTGCAATTGGCAGAGCGCATGAAGGTCATCGAAGATCTGCAGCACCGTGTGCAGGTGCAGCGCGAGGCCGCAGTGTTGCTGGCCCAGCGCATCGAGGTGCTGTCCACCAAGCCCTGGCGTGATGCCCAGGCCGCATTGGAGGCGCTGCGCACCGACGTGGGCCGTTGGCAGCAACAGGCGCAGGAACTGACGGACGACCCATCCTGGGCCAGCGTGGAAGCGCGCTTCCCGCCGTTGCTGGATGCTTCGCGCACTCAGTTGCTCGTGGTGTGGGATGCATTCCAGCCGGCGGTCGCGCAGGCGGTTGCTGCGTCGGAAGATCCTGCGGCAGCGTTGCCCCCGGTGCCCGTGTGGGCGGATGAGCTTCGGGTGGCGCGTGGCCAACCATCGGAAGCCGCAGCCGCGGCACAGCCGGCCGTGCGGCCTCCCGCACGCTCCAAGGTGGATCCTGAAGTGCGAGACAAGGCGGTGCAGTCCGTGCGCGACGCATTGGGCAAACTGGAGCGTGAGACAGCGGAAGGCCACGGCAAAGCCAGCGCAGGCGCTGCAGCCGCGCTGCGCAGCGTGCTGAAAACCCATGGCAAGCACATCGATGCGGCACTGGAGCAGCAGGTGCACACCGCTTTGGTTGCGGCTGGTGAACTCGAAGGCTGGCAGCGCTGGAGCGCGGACCAGGTTCGGGAAGATCTGGTGGCCCGTGCGGAAGGGTTGCTGCAACGTCCCGAAGGCCAGGCTTTGGGCGGCCGCAAAATGCAGGAAACGCTGCGCCAGTTGCGCGAGCAGTGGAAACAGGCCGACCAAGGGGGGCCGGCCAACCATGCGCTGTGGAAAAAATTCGACGAGGCTTGTAATGCCGCCCACAAGGTGGTCGAGGCGTGGCTGGAAAAGGTGCGTGCCGATGCGGCTGAACACAAAGCCCAGCGTGTGGCCTTGCTGGACGAGGTGAAGGCTTGGACGGCGGCCCAGGCAACGGCCGGGCAGCCCGATTGGAAGGCGGTCAACCGTGCGCTCCACCAGTTCGGCGATCGGTGGCGCGATGGCGGTCATGTCAGCGAAAAGGTGTTTGCTGAACTGCAGCCCCAATGGAAAGAAGCCATGGCCGCTGCCGCCGCGCCGCTCGAAACCGCGCAGAAGGACAGCCTTGCACGTCGGCATGCGCTGATCGATGAGGCAACCGCCTTGGGTACTGCTCCGACACTGCGGGTCGACGCGGTGAAGGCACTGCAGCAGCGCTGGCAGGCTGAGGCGCAGTCCGTGCCACTGGACCGCAAGCACGAACAGAAATTGTGGGATGCCTTCCGCAAGCCCATTGACGAAGCGTTCAATCGCAAATCCGCTGATCGCGACAAGATGGCTGGCGAGATCAGCGCCCGGGACCGCGTCGTTTTGGAAGCCTCCAAGGCGCTGGAGGAAGCGAATGCCAGCGGCGATGCGCAAAAGATCCGTGGCGCAATGGTCGCTCTGGAGGCTGCGCTGCGTGGACAGGCATTGGCCAATGAAGCGGCAGCATCCGCTGGGCAGAACAGGCCAGCTACCGCGTCGGACAACGTGACTTCCGCACCCGCAGAGGGAGCCGCGGCTTCGGAAGGGGAGGGCGCCGATGCAGATCAGGCTCCGCCGCCTGCCGCGGCGCCGAAGCCTGCGCCACGTCCCGTGGTGGCTGTGCGTGGCGACGATCGCCCGGGTATGAAAAAAGATGCGCCTGCACTGCCGGGCCGTCCAGCACGCCCGGGAGACCGCAAAGACGGACGAGGTCCGCGCGATGCCTCCGGCCCGGGCCGGGGTGGCGATGCGCGGGGCGACCGGTTCGGGGATCGGGGTGATCGGTTTGGGGACCGTTCGGAAGCCCGCGGTCCTCGCCTGGGCGACAGTGCTTTCCGTGCCCAGCGCGAGGCACTCGAACATGCGCAACTCACACTGCGCAAACTGGCTGCGCAAGCGCATGGCGAGGCACTCACCCAACTGATTGCCGCTTGGCAAAAACGTGACGCAGCCCAGTTGCCCAGCGTGCAGGAACTGGGAGTACAAGCGTCCGTCCGCTCTGCATGGACCCAGGCGGTTTCTGCCGCGCCCCAAGGGGATGCATCGGAGGCTTTGCTGAGGCTGGAAATGGCGGCCGAAGTGCCGACCCCTGCGGAGCAGTTGCAGGCCCGCCGTGCACTCCAACTTCAGTTGCTCACGCGCCGAAACGATCCCACCCCCGTCCAGACGTGGGGCCAGGATGTGGCCCGGGTGCTTGCAAGTGCAACCGACGAAACCAGCGCCCGCAGGTTGCAGAACGCGTTGAAGACCCTGCTGCGTAAATAAGCGCGAATACAGCAAGGCCGTTTGGCCCAACCGGCCTTGCTGTTCTACCAACCCGCCAATGGAGAACTGCGGGTTGGTGGTTGGCAGAAGGCTCCAGCCTCCGGTCGCGTAGCCACGCCGATGGCGGAGCGGCTCATCACGGAATGAGCCGAGCCATGACATCAGATTCATGGCGCATCGGGCAAAAAAAAAGCCGCTGTTTTCACAGCGGCTTTTTTGAATTTGGTGCCCAGGAGAGGACTCGAACCTCCACGATGTTACTCGCTAGTACCTGAAACTAGTGCGTCTACCAATTCCGCCACCTGGGCATTTCAGGAAAGACTAGAATTATAGAGTCTTTTTTGAAGGCTCTGGCTGAGTTGCAAAATTTATTGTTGCGACCATGCCATGCGCCGGGAATGCGGGCAATAAAAAAAAGCCGCTTCAAAAAGAAGCGGCTTTTTTGGCCGACAACCCTGCAGGTTGTCGTTAAACTTGGTGCCCAGGAGAGGACTCGAACCTCCACGATGTTACTCGCTAGTACCTGAAACTAGTGCGTCTACCAATTCCGCCACCTGGGCATTTCAGGAAAGACTCAGATTGTATATCAAAAAAAACGACCCCTGGCGCACCTGCTGCGCGCAATGAAGACGAGATCGAAGGCAGTGTGCAGGGGCATCGCGACGGGCATGGATTTGTGCAGCGAGACGATGGCGAATCCGATATCTATATTCCCCCCAACGAGATGCGTGCCGTGCTCCATAAGGATCGCGTGCGTGTCCGGATCGTTCGCCAGGATCGCCGGGGCCGTCCGGAAGGGCGCGTGGTTGAAATCGTCGAGCGGCCCGACCAGCCCATCATCGGGCGATTGCTTCAAGAGAGCGGTGTCTGGCTCGTGGCCCCGGAAGACAAGCGCTATGGCCAGGATGTTTTGATCCCCAAAGGGGCCACTGGAACGGCAAAACCAGGGCAGGTGGTCGTGGTTCAACTGACCGAGCCGCCAGCCCTGTTCGGGCAGCCGGTTGGCCGAATCACCGAGGTTCTGGGCGAGGTGGACGATCCAGGCATGGAGATCGAGATCGCGGTGCGCAAATACGGCGTGCCGCACGAATTTTCGGCCGATGCCTTGGCGCAGGCCAAGGCACTGCCCGATAAGGTCCGCGCGCAGGACAAGCGCAGCCGGGTGGACCTGACGGACGTGCCGCTGGTCACCATCGATGGCGAAGACGCGCGCGATTTCGACGATGCCGTGTACTGCGAGCCAGCCAAGGTTGGCCGCGCCAAGGGGTGGCGACTGCTGGTGGCGATCGCGGATGTGAGCCATTACGTGGAGACTGGCAGTGCGATCGATATCGACGCTTATGACCGGGCGACGAGCGTCTATTTCCCCCGGCGCGTGATTCCCATGCTGCCCGAGAAACTGTCCAACGGTCTGTGCTCGCTGAATCCCGAGGTGGAGCGCCTTTGCATGGTGTGCGACATGCTCATCACGGCCAAGGGCGACGTGCATGCATACCAGTTCTACCCCGCGGTGATGTTCAGCCACGCCCGCTTCACCTACACCGAGGTGGCCGCCATCCTGGCCAACACCCGTGGACCGGAGGCGACGAAGCGCAAGCCCCGCGTCAAAGACCTGCTCAATCTGCACGATGTCTACAGGGCCCTGTTGGCTGCGCGGCATGTGCGCGGTGCCGTGGATTTCGAAACGACCGAGACGCAGATCCTTTGCGATGACAACGGCCGCATCGAGAAGATCGTGCCACGCACCCGCAATGACGCGCACCGCCTCATCGAAGAAGCCATGTTGGCTGCCAATGTCTGCAGCGCCGATTTCATCGCGCAAGGTGGGCAGCCTGGCTTGTTCCGAGTGCATGAAGGGCCGACGCCTGAAAAGCAGGAGATCCTGCGCAATTACCTCAAGGCCATGGGGGTGGGCATGTCGATCGGCGACGATCCGAAGCCTGGCGACTTCCAGGCCATTGCCGACGCCACCAAGGACCGCCCCGACGCTCAGCAGATCCATACGATGTTGCTGCGATCGATGCAGCAAGCCATCTATACGCCGATCAACAGCGGCCATTTCGGGCTTGCATTCGAGGCCTATACCCACTTCACCAGCCCGATACGCCGTTACCCCGATCTGCTGGTTCACCGGGTGATCAAGGCCATCCTCGGTAAAACAAAATACCGGCTGCCGGCATTGCCCACTCCTGGCGAAGCCCATGCCAAGCTGGCCAAGCGCCTGGCTGCGCGCGTCGCTGCGCCCACCATGCAGCCGCGAAAGGAGGCTCCGGCAAGCACCCGGGAAACGCAGGCCTGGGAAGCGGCAGGGCTGCACTGCAGCGCCAATGAGCGCCGGGCGGACGAGGCCAGCAGGGATGTCGAGGCTTGGCTCAAATGCAAGTACATGCGTGAGCACCTGGGCGAGGAGTACAGCGGCGTGGTCAGCGCAGCCACCAGCTTCGGCATCTTCGTGACGTTGGACGCCATGTATGTCGAAGGCCTCGTGCATATCACTGAGCTGGGTGGCGAGTATTTCAAGTTCGACGAGGCCCGCCAGGAATTGCGCGGCGAACGCACTGGAATACGCTATGCGATCGGCTCGCGCGTAAGGGTGCAGGTGAGCCGGGTGGATCTCGATGGCCGCAAGATCGATTTTCGACTCATGCGTGAAGGTGAAGACCTTGCGCCCCCTCGGCCGACAAAAGGCAAGGCAACCGCGGGCGCCGGCTCCTCCGACAGCCGGGCTGCGAACACTGCGAGCGGCTCGAACAGAAAATCCTCCAGCAAATCGGCTACCCGGGTGTCGACTGACGAGCGTTCCTCGCGCAAGCAGTCGCCCAAGGCCGCCGGAAAGCGTGCGGGACCTCCCGCCAAGGGCCGCAAATCCCGCAGATGAGCGTTACCGCGCCGCTACGTTGAACAATAATCCCATGAGGAATGGTTGATGAGTGATTCATCCAGAGTGGCCATCGTGACCGGCGCCGGATCAGGCATTGGCAAAGCCGCTGCGTTGGCCTTGTTGAAGGACGGATGGCGTGTGGTTCTCGCAGGACGCCGGGAATCGCTGTTGCATGCCGTGATTGCCGAAGCCGGTGCAGCGGGGCGATCCTTGGCGGTTCCCACGGACGTTGCGGATCCCATTGCCGTTCGGGCCTTGTTCGACCGAGCAGTGGAGGCTTTCGGGCGAGTGGATTTGCTGTTCAATAACGCTGGCGTCGGCGCGCCTGCTGTGCCCATTGACGAGTTGCCGCTGGAGCAGTGGCACAAGGTGGTCGGCACTAATCTCAATGGCATGTTCTATTGCCTGCAGCAGGCCTTTCGTGTGATGAAGGCGCAGCAACCGTCAGGCGGTCGCATCATCAATAACGGTTCCATCTCTGCGCACGTTCCACGGCCCCATTCGATTGCCTACACAGCCACGAAGCACGCAGTCTCTGGACTCACCAAAACCGCGTCGTTGGACGGCCGAAAATACGATATTGCAGTGGGTCAGATCGATGTAGGCAATGCGGGGACGGAGCTTGCCCAGCGCATGACGCAAGGGGTACAGCAGGCAAACGGGCAGATAGCGGCTGAACCGTTGATGGACGTGGATATCGTCGGCCAGTCGGTGCTCTACATGGCCAATTTGCCCCTGGAGGCCAATGTGATGTTCCACACGGTAATGGCCACCAAGATGCCATTTGCCGGGCGAGGCTGAAGCCTTCCTCTCGAGAGGGTTGGGGCCGCGAGTTCCGGCCTCTCCTCCCTTTAAGCCACCGAAGGCGAAAGATTACCGATGGTGAAGTCGGAGCAGCGAAGTGGCGAGTTGTTCATCGATGACGCAGCTGCTCCTGCCCGTTCTGTACCCAGGGAAATGGTGTTTTGCCCCACTGGAGGCTGGATCGCATCGGTGGAGGAGAAAGCCACATTCTGCTCAGGTCTGCGCTCTTGGTATGTGGACAGGAAGGGCCAGGATTTACGGGTCATTTCTATCTCCTAGAGAAGTGCAGGCGCCGGATTGAGGATGCTTGTTGCCAAGCATTTGGCAAGTATTTCCGCGGCCTCTTTCGCTTTTTGTAGGACAGAACAGAACGATGGTCTCGGCATTGCGCTCAGGACTCAAGCAATTCACCGTACAGGTCGGAATAGGCTTTGGCCGATGCGTCCCAGCCGAAGGTTTGCCGCATTCCGGCGCGTTGAAGCGATTCCCAGGTGACGGGTGATTGCCATGCCGCGATGGCCCGCTGTACCGCTTCGTCAAACATTTCCTGGGTTGCGAGCGGCATGATGAATCCGGTGCCTCCCGATGGGGATGAATCCGCATCCACGACGGAGTCCGCCAGTCCACCCGTATGCGTGACGATGGGTGGGGTTCCGTAGATCTGGCTGTACATCTGGTTCAGTCCGCATGGCTCAAACCGAGAAGGCATGAGGAAACAGTCCGCGCCGGCCTCGATTTGATGGGCCAGCGATTCGTCAAAGCCCAGGGTGACGCTGATGTGCTCCGGATAGCGGGTAGCCAGTTGAGTGAAGCAGGCCTGGATCGCTGTATCGCCATTGCCCAGCACGACAAGTTGTGCACCTTGCTTTACCAGATGCTCCGCGCCTTCTACTACCAGATCGACGCCTTTTTGCTGGGTGAGTCGTCCGACCAAGCCGAACAGCATGCGGTTTTCCGCGGCATCCAGCCCACAGCGTTGGCGCAACGCTATTTTGTTCAGCGCCTTGCCCGATGGGCTTTCCAGGCTGTAAGGCGCAGCGATGAGAGGATCGCTTGCTGGGTTCCATATGTTTGTGTCGACGCCATTGAGAATGCCGTACAACACATTGGAACGCTCCCGCAAGACCCCATCCAGACCAAATCCAAGCTCAGGGCCCTGGATTTCGCGTGCGTACGTGGGGCTGACGGTGGTGATGGCGTCGGCAAAGTTCAAGCCTGCTTTGAGCATCGACATTCCACCCCAGAACTCGACACCCGCGATGCCCCGGTGCTCCGGCGGGATCTCCAGGGCATCGCAGGCATGCATTGGAAAGACGCCTTGAAATGCCAGGTTGTGCACGGTGATGACGCTGCATGCCACTGGGGCGCCGTCGCGCACAGCGCGCGCTTGCGCCAGATAGAACGGGGCCAGTCCGGTGGGCCAATCGTTGGCATGCACGATGTCGGCCTGCCATCCGCAGGGTGTTGCCTTTGTGCCCATCATTGCCGCGACGTGGCTGAGCAGGCCGAAGCGCAGCGCATTGTCATCGTGATCCGTGCCGGAGGGTGCGCCGTAGGGCGTGCCCGCGCGTGCATAGAGTTGGGGGCAAGAAAGCAGGTAAAGGATGAAACCGTCTTCCTGGCGCAGTTGAAGCAACTGCGCTGCAGGCCAGGCACCCCGTGGCGCAATGGCAGACAAACCCACGATCTGGCCGGTGATGGCCATATCGCCGTAGGCCGGCATGAGCAAGGCAACATCGTGCCCCATGGCTGCCAATGCACGGGGCAGGGCGGCACTGACATCGCCCAGCCCACCGGTTTTGACCAGTGGGGCGCATTCAGGCGTGACAAAGAGGACTTTCATTCGACGTCCTCGGGCACCAACACCACGAATGGCAAGGTACCGCCCTCTGGTCGCAGCTCGCCCATCACGATGTCCAGCTCCAGGCCTCCATCCTTGTCTGCTGTCAGTGCCGCTCCCGTCATCCAGTTCTTCCACCTCAGAATTTTGTCCAGGGCAGGGTGTACCGCGGCAACCGTGACGCGGGTGCCGCGCCAACCCATCGCGGTCAGCCCGTACAGCAACCGCGAGCAGACAACCACAATGGCTTTGCCTTCCCGAATGCGGGCAAACGCGACGGCATGTTCGGCGCTCTGGCCTTCCACGGTCAGAGGAAGGTAGGTGGCGTTCAGGAACAGTTCCGGCATTTTCTGCCGCAGCTGAAGCAGCCGCCATGTGACCAGCTGCTTGACCAGCGGTGCCGGGGATGATGCGCCGAGCATCTCCTGCCAGGCCTGGACCGAGGGATAGCCAAAAGCGTAGTGCGAGCGTACCGTTTGCAGGGAACGTTCCAGTTCTGTGAAATCGACGGGCCTGCGGTTGTCAGGGTCGACGAGGCTGAAGTTCCATTGCTCGCAGCCTTGGTAGATGTCGGGCACGCCCGGGACAGTCAGCTTCAGCGCGAGCTGGCACAGGCTGTTGCGAAATCCGTAGGGGGCGATGGACTGGACGAATTTCTCCAGTTCTCGCACGAAGCGATCCGTGGACAGCACGCCGTCGATGTATCGGTCAACGGCCGCCTCATAGGCCTCGTTGGGAAATAGCCAGTTGGTCGCCTGCTTGGCTTCGCGCATGGCTTTCACCATGTACTGCTTGGCGCGGTCCCGCAAGCCGATCCGCTCATTCACATCGGCGCCTTCTGCCGGCCAGATGCCGACCAGGGCCTGATAGAGTGCCCAGAGATCATGGGGGCTGGGAACCACCGTGCCATCGATCTCGGTCGTGAAACGGGTTCCGAGTTCGCGCAGCTGAATGGCCGTGTCTTCCCACAGGGCCGGAATCTCGGACAGCACATTCAGGCGCGCGCGCAGATCTTCCGAACGTTTGCTGTCATGCGTGGACGTCGCTAGCAGCCCGTGCGGTAACCGCCGCGACCGTTGCAGATTGGCCTGATGGAATGCGGCACCGGACAATCCGAAACGCCGCGGCTCCGAGCCGACATCGTTCAGCGACACCAGGCGCACATAGCGGTAGAACGCGGTGTCCTCCACGGACTTGGCCATCACCGGCGCCGTGAACTGTTGCCAACGGCGCAGGAACGCGCCCCGCAACTCGGGCAGGTGCTGGCCTTCCGTGCCGACAAAAACGCCTTGCAGGTATGCCAGCACGCCCCCTTCGGCCGTGCCCATGCGGCGACGTGCCGCCGCAATGGCCCATTCGATGTGCTGTCGATCCGTGTCGGACAGTCCCGAGCCATCAGGCGCGATGTAGGTGCGGTAGACGGGGAAGACGGCCGCCACCTCTGTCAGCGCGATGCGCAACTGGTTGCGCGTGAAATCGCAGGTCTTGCGATCGGTGCGGCTGATGCGGTAAAGCGTGTCGGCCAGCCACCCCAGGTCACTGAACAGCGAGGTTTCGATGATGTGCTTCTTGCACTCGTGCACCGCCTCTTCGAATTCCTTGCGATCGCCGGTGAAGGCGGAATACGCATCGTCGAAAGCCGCTTGAGAGGCCGGCTCGACGAAAAGCCCGTTGACCAGGCTGCTGAACCGGTATCCGGTGGCTCCGTGCACAGGCCAATCCTGCGGCAGGGGCTCATGGTCGGCAAGAATCTTCTCCACGATGAGGTATAGCGCACGGGGCTCCCGTCCCGCAGCGTGTGCCAGCGACGCATAGCGCTTTTGCAGTCGGTCGAAGTACTGGGCAGGGTCGGCCAATCCATCCGGATGGTCGATGCGCAATCCGGAGATCTTTCCCTCGGCCAGCCAGCGGAAGATGCAGGTGTGGGTCGCTTCGAAAACGGCTGGGTCTTCCATGCGAACGGCGGCCAGGGAGTTGACGTCGAAGAATCGGCGGTAGTTGATGTCGTCCCCTGCCACACGCCAGTCTGCCAGGCGGTACGCCTGATCGCGCAGCAATTGGTCCAGCGCGTTGAAGCTTTCCGGGCTGTCCTTCTGGCCGTTCCACTGTGTCAGAAGCGCTTCGATCCATTGGCGCACCCAGGGGTGCTCGCCGGCCAGCTCCGCAAGCCGCCGCTGGTGCAGCGGCGCATCCCGTTGGCGCATGGCGCGCTCGTTCTCGTCACTGGTATTGCGCGAGGGCAGGTTGCCGAATGCGTCCACCAACGATTGCATCTGCGCCAGACTGTCGCCATCGCGTTCGCCGCCGGAAACAGGGGCCGGCACGGCTGCAAAAATGCGTGCGTAATGCTGTGGGTCGATGGGAAGCTCGTGGTCCCAATAGCGGATGCTGAACCGCCCGCCTTGAGGGTCGAATGCCACCTGAAGTTCGCCGGATTCGAGAACGCGCCCGTAATGACCACCCAGCATGGGCAGAAGCACCCGCCCGTGCATTTCTGGTGCGGTCGGCTCCCATTCGATGTCGAAGGTGGCTGCATGGGCAGAGGCCCGACCATGTTCGAGCACGTCCTGCCACCAGGGGTTGTTGGAATCGAGCACCCCCATGTGGTTGGGCACGATGTCGAGCACTTGGCTGAGTCCGTGCGCTTGCAGCGCCTCGCACAAGGCGGTGTGCGTCGCCTCCGATCCGACCTCGGGATTCAGACGGGTCGGGTCCACCACGTTGTAACCGTGCGTGCTGCCCGGCGCGGCCTTCAGATACGGCGAGCTGTAGAGATGGCTGATCCCCAATGCATGGAAATAGGGGACGGCCCGGGTGACCTGCTCGAAGGTATTGCCTTCGTGGAACTGCACCCGGTACGTCGCCAAGGGAATATCCGCGGTATCTAGCGCTGGCAACGCCTCGCTGAAGGGCAGGGCCGCGCCGCCGCGCTCGGCGCGCATGGCGGCCGCGATGGCCGAAAAGCAGGGATGGGTCGCCAGCTTTTCCAGCGGTACGCTCAGGCGGCGGCGCCAGTTGGGCTGCATGGCCTCGGTGGAGCCTGGTACATTGACCTGCTCCAACTGGCCTGTCACATCTTCCAGTTGCACTGCCGCCAGCCAACAGGGTGTTCTGGCGAGATAGCGATGCACTGCGGCCACGAAGTCCGCGTTGGCTTCGGGCACCGATTGCGGGTCCGCAGTGGCACCGCTCGGAAGCAGCCCTTCCTCGTTGAGCGCGATGAGCAACCTCACGCGGTCCTGGGCCCGCTCCATCAAGGCGCGGGCATGCGCATCCGGTGCGGACAGCCAGCCCAGCCGCGACTGCACCTCGATATCTTCGGCCGCCCAGTACCCGCGCAGTGTGGGCAAATCATGCGTGCTGACCACCGCCAGGGCTTGGTGAGGCCAATGGGCCGGCGTGCGAAACGCGCCGCCGTCGGCGCGTTCGAAAATCAATGGCCGATAGGACAGCAGCGTTCTGTGCACCATCGCCTCCCGCATCTGCGGCGCGACATTGCCCAGGTCTTCGCCGATCACCAGGCATTGGTGGCGATGGCTTTCGATGGACATGATGGCCAGCAAGGCGTCCAGAGGGTAGTAAACGTAAGCGCCGCCGTCGGCACTGGTCCAGAACAGACGCATGAGCGCCATGACATGGTCCATCCGCAAGGCGCCGGCCGGGCGCATCACGCTGGCCAGCAATCGGCGCATGGGCAGGAAATGCGCCGCCGCCAGCGCACAGGGATTCATCGGAGGAAGGCCCCAATCCTGTCCCTGGTGGTTGAGCGGGTCCGGCGGAGCGCCCACGTTCATGCCACGTGCGTACAGGCCCTGGCCGGTCCAGGTTTCCGAGCCCCCGTCGTTCGCTCCGACCGCCAAGTCGCAATACAGGCCTAGCGGCATCAGCGACCGGGCCCGCTGGCTTACCCGGTCTAGTTGGGCGTGGGCCAGCCACTGCAGCCAGAAGCGGTATTGCACCTGATCCGCATGGTCCTGTGCAAAGGCTTTCACCTCAGCACCCTGGGGGTCGCGCATCGCTTCCGGCCATGCAGGCCAACCCCAGATACTGGGATCCACAGCGTGCAGATGGCACTGGATGGCCTCGTACAGTGCGTGTTGCCCGAGGGTGTCGGCCTGGCCCTGCATGAACTCGCGGAAAACCGTCGCACGCGGTGAATCGGTGTTCCATTCGTTGCGCCGGAACTCGTCCCACAACAGTCCCAGCACTTCCTGCTTGGCGGCCGCAACTTCGGCATAGCGCACTTCGCTCGAAGCCCGCAGCGCACCCAGCCGCTGCTGGAAAGCGGCGTCCGAGAACAGCGTCTGCGCGGCTGGGCTGCGCACGAATTCAGGCACCGCCGCCACATCGATGAAGAGCGTATTCAACGCCAACCGGCTGGAAGGGCTATAGGGGCTTGCAGCCTCTGGCTGGTCCGCCCGCAAGGCATGTAAAGGGCTCAATCCGACGAAAGCCGCGCCTTGTCCGGCAGCAATGGACACGAGGTCTGCCAGATCGGTGAAATCGCCGATGCCCCAGTTTCGCTCTGAGCGCAGGGCGTACAACTGGGCGCTCAAGCCCCACCAGCGCTCGCCTTGCCGCAGGGGTTCAGGGGACCAGCAATGTTCGGGCGCAACGATGACCAGCCGTTCGGCCGATGCCCCTGGGGAATGGAGGGCGTAGTAGCCCACCGCCAGCGAAGCGGGAATTTCGGCGACGGTGCCTACGCCCTCGCACACCAGTGTGCGTTCTGCCGTCTCTGCGGTGAACAGGCGCCAGGGCCCTTCGTTGAGAAGCGGTACGGTGGCTGCGCCGCCCTCCGATACCAGCACGGGGGAGGGCACGGCGCTGGTATCCGCGTGGCTTCCCATGGCGGCCAGGGCCCGCTCGATGACGGAGACGGGCACATCGCGGTGCTCGCCCCAGAAGCTGGTGTAGTTCAGTGCAATGCCAGCCAAGTGGGCGCGATGGCGCAGTGCTTCGCCGGGGGTAGGGTCCGTCATGCGTTGGGCTCCAGAAAACACCAACGGGCGGACCAAGGTGCCCATTGGGTCGTGTCATTGCTCCAGCGGTGTGAAAACCGCGGGATTCCCTGCGAGCCGTCAGATGCCGGCGCCTCGACGGGCATGTCGCTCAGGTTGATGTCCATCTGCCATTGCGCGCCGTCGTCGTAATGCCACCGCACCCTCAGGCCGCGGGCGCCCACCATCTTGGCCGTGTGGCCCCGTGGTACCAAGCGGTGCTGGCGCGGATTGAGCCACTGTCTGCGCGCTGCAAGCGCTTCGCGCAACAGCGCCTGCCGCGCCTGGCCTTGCGGGTTGTCGGCTTGCTGCCAGTCGAGGCGGCTGTGGGCGAAGGTGACCGCATCGCACGGATCGGGAAGCGTCCCGCCTGGCGGGACTTCATGGCCGAATTCGCGCAAGCGGCCCTGGCGCACGGCATCGCGCAGTTCCCCTTCCCAATCGGCAAAGTAGAGAAACGGTGTCTGGGCGCCGAATTCATCACCCATGAAGATCAGCGGCGTCGCCGGACCCAGCAAAGTCAGCAGCATGGCCAGTTCGGCAGCGGGCGCTGGAACCAATTGCGCCAGCCTTTCCCCGAACGCGCGGTTGCCGACCTGATCGTGGTTGCCGAAGAACTGGACCATGGTGGAAAGGGGCTCGGGTGCCGCAGCCACCACCTGTTTCCTGCGGCCTTGTCCGTCGCGGTCGCTGTGGGCAAAGACGTAGCCGCTCGTCAACGCGCGGGCCAACAGGGCCATCGGCTCATTGCCATAGTCCCCGTAATAGCCCTGTGTTTCGCCAGTCAGCAGTACATGCAGCGCGTGGTGGAAATCGTCGTTCCATTGCGCGTCATAGCGGGAGGGCTTGGGGCTGGGGGCCAGATGCTCCGGCTGGTTCTTCTCGTTTTCAAGGACGAGGTGCACATGCCGGCCTGGGCAAGCAGTTCGCACGCGCTGAGACAGTTCGGCGAGAAAGCCGGGCTCGCTGTCGTCGATGATGGCGTGCACCGCGTCCAGGCGGAGGCCATCGAACCGGAACTCATCGATCCAGTACATCGCGTTGTGAATGAAGAATTCACGCACGGGCCCGCTCTGGGCGCCGTCGAAGTTGATGGCGGCACCCCAAGGGCTGGTGTGCTTTTCAGAAAAGAACTGCGGTGCGTAGAGGCCGAGATAGTTTCCATCCGGGCCGAAGTGGTTGTACACCACGTCGAGCATCACCATGAGGCCCAGCGCATGCGCCCCGTCGATGAAGCGCTTGAGATCGTCGGGGGTTCCGTAGTCAGGGTGCGGAGCGAAGGGCAGCACGCCGTCATACCCCCAGCCGAACCGGCCCCCGAAGCATGCCAGGGGCATCAATTCCACGGTGGTGATGCCCAGGTCTTTCAGCCGTGGCAACTGCTGCAACGCGGCTTGCAGGGTGCCTTCGGGCGTGAACGTGCCCACGTGCAGTTCATACAGGACCACCTCGCTCCACGGCCGCCCTTGCCAGTCCACCTGCCAGTCGAAGTCCTTGGCATCGGTGATCTCACTGGCGCCGTGCGGGCCGTCGGGATTGCTGCGCGAAGCCGGGTCTGCCATCAGAGGGCCACCGTCCACCTGCCACTGATAGCGGGTGGCGCGAGAGGCTGTTGGCAACTCCACGTGCCACCAGCCATTCGGGCGGGACTGCGCCGGGAGCGGAACCATGGGCAATGCTGGCGCCGTGCCATGGTGCAAAACCACTTCGCGGGCGTTGGGCGCCCACAGGCTGAATCCGGCGCCGCCGTCAGCTGTGAGCCGGGCGCCAAACGGCATGTCATGCCGGTACCTCATGACAGGTCGGCGCGTGAGGGGGTTGTCAGAACGGCCATGGAATGCGGCTGCAGCGTCCACTGCCCACCTGCAGGGATGTCTGCCGCGTCGGCTGGTGGCACGGCTGCTGTGCGGGTGTCCACTCGCACGGTCCACACGCGGCCATGCTCGTCCTGAGGCAGGGTGAAGACCGCATCCGCAGGGGTCGCATTGAACAGCAACATGACCGACTCGCTGTCGCCGTGGCCCTCCATCAGCGCTGCTACGCAGCGCACCTGGGGATCTTCCCATTCCTCCTGGGTCATTGCCAGGCCCCAGACGCTGTGCCAGTTGAGTGCCACGCAGGCAGGGTGTCCAGTGGTGCCGGCTGGGTGCACGGCGGGACGCAACACGGGCAATGCATGCCGTAGCGCCAGCAGGGCCCGGGTGAACCCCATCAGCTCCGCCTCGCTCGTGGCCTGATTCCAGTCGTACCAGGACAGTGAGCTGTCCTGGCAGTAGCCGTTGTTGTTGCCGTGCTGGGTCCGGGCCATTTCGTCGCCGCCCAGCAGCAGGGGCGTGCCGTGCGAGACGAAGAGGGTGGCGATGAAGTTGCGCATCTGGCGCTCGCGCAGCGCCTGGACCGCGGGGTCGTCCGAAGGACTTCGGCGCCGCAATTCCAGCTGCGGTTGTGGTTTTCACCGTCTCGGTTGTCTTCCTTGTTCGCGTCGTTGTGCTTCTCGTTGTAGCTCACCAGATCGGCCAGGCTGAAGCCGTCATGCACGGTCACAATGTTCACGCTGTCCACCGGCGGGCGCTTGCGCGCGGCGAGCATGTCCGCGCTGCCACACAGGCAGGCGGCGAATGACGGCAGGCTGCTATCGGCGTTGCGCCAGTAGTCGCGCACCGCGTCGCGGTAGCGACCGTTCCATTCCATCCATCCCACCGGGAATCCGCCGACCTGGTAGCCGTCGGGGCCGAGGTCCCACGGCTCTGCGATGAGCTTGACGTTCGACAGCACCGGATCTTGCGCAACGGCAGCGAAAAAAGCCGCACGGTGCGTGAAGGCGCCCGAAGGGTCACGGCCCAGTGCACAGGCCAGATCGAAGCGGAAACCGTCCACGTGCATTTCCGTCACCCAGTAGCGCAGGCTGTCCAGCACCAGGCGCAACGCGGCCGGGCTGCTCGTATCCACCGTGTTGCCAGTGCCGGTGTAGTCCACGTAGTAGCGGGCATCTTCCGGAGACAGCCGGTAATAGGCTGCGTTGTCGATGCCCTTGAAACTGATCGTGGGCCCCAGGTGATTGCCTTCTCCCGTGTGGTTGTAGACCACGTCCAAAATCACCTCCAGCCCCGCGGCGTGCAACGCCTTCACCATGGCCTTGAATTCATCGACTCCACCGTCTGCCTTGGAAGCGCTATAGCGTGGCTCTGGCGCGAAGAACGCAACAGTGTTGTAGCCCCAGTAGTTGGTGAGGTCGTTGTCCACCAGCCGCTTGTCGTCCAGAAATGCTTGCACGGGCAAAAGCTCAACGCTGGTGATTCCTAGATCGCGCAGATGGGCAATCGCGGCGTCGCTGGCCAGGCCGGCATACGTGCCTCGCAGAGGCTCGGGAACGCCGGGCATGGTCTGAGTGAAGCCCTTCACATGCACTTCGTAGAAAACCGTGTCTTTGGCGGGTACACGGGGCGGAGCGTCGTCGCCCCAGTCGAAGCGCGATTTGACGACACGGCATTTGGGCGCCACAGCACCGTTGTCCACCGTACTGGGCTGAAGGTCTTCTTCTTCCTGGTCCAGTTCGTAGCCGAACTGTTCCGCATGACCGAGAACTGGCCGATCAAGAGCCAGCGCGTAGGGGTCCAGCAACAGTTTCGCAGGGTTGAAGCGATGCCCGTTGCCGGGCTCGTAGGGGCCATGCACCCGCAACCCGTACCTCTGGCCGACCTTCAGTCCCTTCACCAGTCCGTGCCATGTGTCCCGGCTCAGGCAGGGAAGCGTGATGCGCGCTGTTTCCTGATCGTCGTCCGAAAACAGGCAAATCTCCACTTTCTCCGCCGACGGCGCATAGACGGCGAAGTTCACGCCGTGCCGGCTCGCTGTGGCGCCCTGCGGCCAGTGGCGGCCTGGCTCGACGGTGTACCGGACTTTCTTGTATCGGGATGCGACGTGAGCGGAAGGCGTATTCATCAGTTCGGGTTTCATGCGGCTACTTTGCGGTCGCTTTCGGTGGTGATGGGGGCCGGTGGCCGGGCACGTCCGATGCTGGGGGTGTTGGTGCCGGAATCCTGCTGCGCGGTGAAGAACTTGCGGGGGACCACGACGATCCCGCTTTCGGTGACATGAAAGCGCTTGCGGTCTTCTTCCAGATCGAAGCCAATGCGCTCATGGGCGGGCACGTCGTTGTCCTGGTCGATGATGGCCCGCCGGATCTGGGCGCCGCGGCCGATGCGAGTGCGCTCCATCACGATGCAATGCTCCAGCCGTGCATCGCGCTCGACGACAACCGAGCGGCGCAGCATGGCATGGTCGAGGGAGGCGCCGTCCACGATGCTGCCCGAACCCACCACCGAGCGGTGGATCACACCATTTTCGATCTGGGCGGATTCCGCCTGGTCGGGGCTGGCGTAGATCGGCCACTGGCGGTTGGTCATGCGAAAGCGCGGCGTCGCGCCCAGCGTGTCGAAGTGGGCATCGAAGTACGAATCAATGGTGCCGACGTCGCGCCAGTAGCCATGCTCTTCGTATGGCTCGGTCCCGGGGATGGTGTTGGTGTCGAAGTCATAGGCCATCAGGCGGTGCGACTCCAGCATGGTCGGCAGGATGTGCTTGCCGAAATCGCTGTGGCCTGTCTCGTGCGCTTTCTTGAGTGCGTCGAGCAGCACGTCCGCATTGAAGAGATAGTTGCCCATGGAAGCCAGGGCATGGGTCGAACTGCCGGGCATGGGGTGCGTGGATTTCGGCTTTTCGACGAACTGCGTGATGCGGTGGCTCTCGTCTGTTTCCACGATGCCGAACTGGTCGCACTGCGACAGTTTGACCGGCAATGTGGCCACACTGACATCGGCGTTGTTGGCTACGTGGAAGTCGATCATCTGGCGCACGTCCATGCGGTAGATGTGATCTGCTCCGAACACCGCGACGATGTCGGGCCGGAAGCTCTCGATCAGGTGGATGTTCTGATAGACCGAATCGGCCGTGCCTTGAAACCACTCGGGACCATTGCGCATCTGGGGCGGCACCACCGTCACGAAATGCTCTGGAATGAAGCGGGCCATGGTCCACGACTGGCGGATGTGCTCGATGAGCGACTGCGACTTGTACTGCACCAGCAGGTAGATGGAAAAGATCTCCGAATTCACCAGGTTGGACAGGACGAAGTCCACGATGCGGTGCTTGCCGTTGAACGGCACGGCGGGCTTGCAGCGCTCTGCTGTTAGTGGGTGAAGGCGGGAGCCTTCACCGCCGGCCATGACGATGGCGAGGACATTTTTGGTGCGTGACATGGTGGGAACTCCCAGATGGATCAGACGTGGAAAGGTGAGGTGGAGACAATCAGGTTGGGCTGCGGCGACCGACATCGGAACGCGGGGGCGCCTGGCAGTTCGATGACTGCAAGCGCCTGCGCCCTGCGGATCGATCCAGGCCATCCTCCTCTTGCATCCCTTTTCACGCGCGACGAAACCCGGCTCGAAGCTTTGCCTGGAAGGCAGAGGGCTCCGGAGGCCGGGTCATGGAGAGAGTCGGGGTGCATGCAGGTGGTCCTGGACGCATCTTCTGTTGCGATGCAACAAGAGGTTGCAGGAAGTTCCTACCTGCCCGTGTAGGCACTTGCCTACGTGATTGGGGGCTTGCCAGAGCGCGCAGCGCTGGTGCCGGTGCGGTCAAGCACAGGCATTACGCCCGCTGCAGCGGGCAGTGGCGCTGGCGCCACGTGTCGCACCAGCGTTCACGCGCCGGGGCTGCCGGCACGCAGAGCCCGACCTTGCGTGAGGCTGCTTTGCGCTGGCTGTGGTCGTCTGGATATTTGCTATCTAATTGATAGCTACATGCCGTTGATATTATTGCGCTGGTGGCCGATGGGGGCCCGCGGTGCTTGTCGCTGGACGGTCCGGGCCTGCTCTTCATTGGCTGACAATGCGCCGGGGCTGACGCGCTGGAGCAACTCCAGCAGCAGCGCCCATTCGGCCGGCGAGTAGAGCTGGCGCAGGCCCGCTTCCATCTCCAGAGAAGTGGCATGCGCCTGCCGGGCAATGGACAGGCCCTCGGCCGTAAGGCGAATGGCCTGAGCCCGGCGATCGGTGGGGTTGCGCTCGCGCACCAGCAGGCCCCGGCTTTGCAGCCGGCTGACCACCAGGGTGAGGTTGGGGGCGCTCAGGTTCAGCGCCTGGGCGAGTTGCCGTTGGGACAATCCTTCGCCCGGCAAGAGCAGCATCAACAAGGAAAATTCGACGGTGCGCAATTGCATGGGCTCGCCGATCGCCTGGAAAAAAGCGCGGTTGGCCGCTACCCGTGCCTGCGCCAGAGCATAGCCGAGCAGGTGTTGGACGGTGGAGGGATCGACGGGAGATTCATGCATGGAGGGTTTCCGGGCGGTCGAGTGTAAGAGTCCTCGCAATCCCTGCCAGTCCGGCACAAGACACCTGAACGGATTGCTCTGACACTCGGGGCGGCCCCGACCTCGTGGGCCCAAGCCGCTGTTTTATGGGTAAAGGCGAAGTGCTTGGCGACGGCTGGAGCCCCTGAAGCCCGTACATTCCCCGACATTCACGTGCACTCGCCATGGAGCGAGGCATTATCGCCACGCGCATGCCGGCCGATGGGTGGTTGGCTTGGCGCAGCATGGCCGCGTGTGCCCGGGTGGAAGGGGCCGTCAGCTATCCGTCAGCGCTCGGCGTCGCCTTGCTGGTCCAGCTCGGCCGAGCAGGCTGCGATCAGGGCGTCGAACGCATCGAAGGCCAGCGGTTTGGCCAATACGTGATCGAAACCGACCAACTGCGCCCGGTCCGAAACGCCCAACCCCGTGATGGCGATCGCGATGCTGGGCCTGCCTGCCGTTGCCGCGCGCAATTTCGGAACGAGTTGGGTGCCCAGCATGTCGGGCAGTTGCTGGTCTACGAGGAACAGCGAGGCGGGGCGTTGCGCCATTTGCTGCAGCGCTTCGTTGCCACTGTGGGCGACGCGCACCGTGTAGCCCTGCAAATCGAGCAGATCGCTCAGCAGTTCAGAGGCATCGCGGTTGTCGTCAATGATGAGAATGTCTGCAGGCATGCGGAGGGCTTCGCTGACGGTACAGTGTTTTTCTTAAAGACCATCAAACAATCAAGCCCAATAGTCTTCTTCTTAGGGCTCTATTGTGCCCGTCCTCTGCACGGGCAAGCGGACCGAGAAGACAACATGGGGTGCGCGGTATTCGTATCCAATGCTGCCCCCGTGTCCCTGGACGATCTGGTGGGCGATGTACAGCCCCAGCCCCATCCCCGACCGATTGCGCGCGTTGCCGACCGAAGAGGCCTTGAACGGACTGAAAAGATTGCGGGCAATGTCTTCCGGGATGGGGGCAGCGACATTGCGCACGGCGATCTCGTGCCATTCATCGGTGGCGGTCGCATGCACCTCGATGGGATGCCCGCTCTGGCCATGGTGCCGCGCGTTGCCAATCAGGTTGACGACCACCTGGGCGATGCGATCGGCATCGACACGGGCTTTCAGCGCAGCGGGGATGGTGCCCACGATCTCGGTGCCGGGGTGTGCCGTGCGGGCCTCGTCGATGAGGTCGTTCAGCAGGGCGACCAGATCCACGTCCGTGCGCTGCAGATCCAGTCCCAGGCCGCTCTGCAGGCGCGACATGTCCATCACCTGACTCACCAGCCGCTGCATGCGGCTGCTGGAGGACTGGATGCGCTGACCGATCCTGCCGGCCCGCCCGCCGTCGGTGCCGCCCTGTTCGAGCACGCGCGCGGCCATGCTGATGGAGTGCAGGGGGTCTCGCAGATCGTGGCCCAGGACGGCCATCAGCTGGTTGCGCGTGCGATTGATCTCGGCGGTGCGCGCGTTCTGCACGCGCACGAGTTCGTCCATCAACTGCCGCGCGGCATCCAGTTCCAGCGTGCTCCAATGCTCGGCGGTGGACCGGACGGTTTCCTTCCACAGATCGAACGAGCCGCGCGGGGTGAGCCGCGGGCCCAGGGGGCCGTGGCGGATGTCCTTGTCCGGCTTGCCGCCCCAGTGGATGGTCTCGATCTGCTCCTTGCGAAGAAAGATCAACCAGCCGTTGCGGTCCTGGTCGAAAGGGATGCCCAGCACGCCGCACCAGGGCGACGTCGCGGCGGCCAGTTCGGGCGCAAGCTGCGGCAGCGACTGGGTCTGGAACAGGCGCTGCCGGTCCTGGCCCGGCTCGGCGGCCAGCCATTGCACGATGGCGCTGCCCGCCGCTTCCGATACTTCGCCGAACACGCTCAGCTTCGCCCCATGAGCCACCAGCGCCGCATCGGCCTGCAAGATGGCGGCCATCTCGGCTGTGTGCTGGGTCAGGGCGGTGAATTCGTCGTCCGCGTGCAGCAGCTCTTCGATGAGGTGGGTGCGGGCCCCGGCCAGCTGCTGCAGGCGGTCCGCCTGGGAGCGGGAAAGCGTGCTCTGGATGTTGGCGGACAGCACCTGGGCGATCACGTCGCAGGCCATGCGCACGCTGTAGGGCACCTGGCGAGGACCCATGTGATGGCAGGCGATCAGGCCCCACAGCTGTTCGTTGATCACGATGGACACGCTCATCGACGCACCCACGCCCATGTTGGACAGGTATTCGATGTGGATTGGCGACACGCTGCGCAGAATGCTGCCGCTCAGGTCCAGCGGGGGCGCACCGGCCTCCTGCAGCAGGGGCACCGCGGCCGAGCGCACGTCGGCGATCAGCCGCAGGGTGTTGGCCACGTAGAGCCGACGCGCCTGCGCTGGAATGTCGCTGGCCGGATAGCGCCGGCCCAGGTAGGGGTCGAGCGTATCGACACACGATTCGGCGGCCACTTCGCCGCTGCTGTCGTGGCGAAAGCGATAGGCCATCACCCGGTCGAAGCCGGTCAGGGCCCGCAGTTCTTCGGTGGCCAGCTGCAGCAGCTCATCGATGGCCCGGGGCCGGCGCAGCTTTTCCATCGCGCGGTGGGCCTGCACGGCAAAGCCTGCCAGCTCGCTGTGGGTCTGGTGGCGCAGCTCGAATTCGGCCACCAGCATCGCGCTGCCGACATGCAGCACCACGTCGAACTGGCGGTCTTCCACCTGCAACTCGCTGGGCATGGGCACATCCCGCTCGCCCCGCAGCGCCTGCAAGCCGTCCTGAAGGAGCCCTGCAATCAGCGGGCACACCGTGCCTGGGCTTTCGGGCAGAGGCTCGCCCACGGTCACGCCGCACTGCAGAAGGGCCTGCACGTTGGCGCTGACATAGCGGACCACGCCTTCTCGGTCCACAGCGATCAGGGTGCCATGGCTCTGGATGCTGCCGGGCACGTGGATGGGCTCGCGGTCGCAGTTGTCCAGCGTGGTGGTGGTGCCGGGTGTGAATGACTGGATCATGCGAGCACCCCCTGGCCCTGCAACTGATGCCGCAGGCCATCGAAGCCGGCACGTGCGCCGGCGCAGGCCGCCTGGACATCGAAACGGCTCTGAACGTGGGTGTCGAGCAGCCTGGTGAACTGTTTCCAGCGCAAACCCGTGCCGGCACCCAGGCCGTGCAAATAGCGCAGCGGATGCGGCGCCAGCCGGGGCGCCAGGCGCTGGTACAGGAACTGGCCTCCCAATTGAGAGCCCTCCACCACATAGGCCAGGCCCCAGCAGACCGCCGCATGGCCGGGTGCCCCGAAAGCGGAAAACGCCTGCGCAGCCATCTGCTGCGTGCAGCCGCTGGCGTCACCGAAGCCGTCTTCGGCTTGCGCTGGCTCGCCGCGCATCGCCACCCAGTCCGCGTGCAGGGCGTGCAGGCGAGCGGGGCGTGCAAAGTCGAAACCGGGCACCAGCGACTCCAGCGCCGCCAGGTGCGGCTGGAGGGCCGTGAGCCAGGCGCTCAGGGCCAGGGTATGGTGGCGGTAGTCTTCCAGGCTGGCATCGGCCCTGCCGATTGGCAGGCTGGCATCCAGCTGCGCATGCGATTCCTTCGTGGTTTGTCGCAGCGCCGAAAGGCAGTCGGTCTCCGGCACCGGAGTGCAGGACGGGAGGGGAGATCGCTGTGACACGGAAGAAGGACGGGGGATCGGGGTGGCCAGAAAAGACTGGAGCAAGATTTTAGGGGCTGGGTCTGCCCATGGCGCCAGGCAGGTTACCCGCCTGTTTTGTGCCTGCAACACCTGCGCTCGCAGCGGGCGAGGTCCGTCCGGCCCGACGCCGCCGCTGCGTTGGCAGCGATGGCGAAACCCGTGCCTGCCGGCGGCAGTGAGATGGTTCAAAGCGAGGGACCTCAGGGCGGGGCGATGAGCCCTTGCACGCGGCGTGCAAGCGCATCGAGCGTAAAGGGCTTGGTGAGCACCTGCATGCCCCGCTCCAGGTGGCCGTTGCCCACGGCCGCATTTTCGGCATAGCCGGTGATGAACAGGATTTTCAGGTCCGGCCGGTAGATCCGGCCGCTATCGGCCATCTGCCGTCCGTTCATTCCACCGGGCAGGCCCACGTCGGTGATCAGCAGGTCGAGGTGGGTGCTGGACTGAAGTACCAGCAGCCCCGATGCCCCGTCCTGTGCCTCGATGGTGTCGTAGCCCATCTCCTGCAGCACCTCCACCACCAGCGACCGCACGCTCGGCTCGTCGTCCACTACCAGCACGGTGCCCGACCCCTGGCCTCCTGCGATCGACGGCGCCGAGGGCAGGTCGATGTCCTGCGCCGGCGCCTCGTGCCGCGGCAGGTAGATGCACATGGTCGTGCCCATGCCGGGCTCGGAGTAGGCGCGCACCTGGCCACCCGACTGCCGCGCGAATCCATAGACCATCGACAGCCCCAGCCCCGTGCCCATGCCGATCGGCTTGGTGGTGAAGAACGGCTCGAACACGCGGTGGATGATTTCGGGCGACATGCCGGTGCCGGTATCGGTCACGCACAGCGACACGTACTGACCCGGGGGCAGGTCGCGGTCCAGGGAGGCACGCTCGTCCATCCACTTGTTCGCAGTCTCGATGGTGAGCCGGCCGCCGCCGGGCATGGCGTCGCGAGAGTTGATGCACAGGTTGAGCAGGGCGCTTTCCAGTTGGTGGGGGTCCACGTGCGTGGTCCACAGGCCGACGGCGCCCACCACCTCCAGCTCGTTTTCGGGCCCGATGGTGCGCCGGATCAGCTCTTCCATGCCCTTCACGAGCCGGTTCACGTCGGTTGGCTTGGGGTCCAGCGTCTGCCGGCGCGAGAAGGCCAGCATGCGGTGGGTGAGCGAGGCCGCCCGCTTGGCGGCGCCCTGGCCCACGCTCACATAGCGCTCCAGGTCGTCGTAGCGGCCCTGGCCCACGCGGCGGTGCAGCAGTTCCAGGCTGCCTGTGATCGTGGCCAGCAGGTTGTTGAAGTCGTGCGCGAGCCCGCCCGTGAGCTGGCCCACGGCCTCCATCTTCTGCGACTGGCGCAGCGCCTCCTGCGCGGCTTCGCGCTCGCGCGATTCGGTGGTGAGGCGCGCGAGCGCGTTCTCGACCTCCTGGGTGCGCTCGACCACGCGCGCTTCCAGGTGGCTGTTCAGCGCGCGAAGCTCCTGTTCGGCCACCACCTTTTCCGTCACGTCGTAGCCCTCGGCGAAAACGCCGGTGACCTCGCCCTGGCCGTCGGTGGTGGGTTGGTAGATGAAGTCCAGGTAGCGCTCGGCCAGCGGCATGCCGGGCTTTTGCTGGATGAGGACCTTGAGGCCCTGGGCCAGGTACGGCTGCCCGGTGCGGTAGACCTCGTCCAGCAGTTCGTACAGCCCCTGGCCTTCCAGCTCGGGCAGGCCTTCGCGCACTGTCTTGCCTTCCACGCTGCGGTGCCCGATCAGCTGCACGTAGGAGTCGTTGACGAACTCGAAAACATGCTCCGGGCCGCGCAGTACGCACATGAAACCGGGCGCCTTCTGGAACAGGCTGCGCAGTCGGTCGCGCTCCGCCGTGCTTTCCTCCAGCACCCCGGCACTGGCCAGGCGCGAGGCGATCTGGCCGGCCAGCAACTGAACGAACGCCATGGCCTCGCCGTCGTGCATGGGCCGGTGCGGATTGGCCCCGCACACCATGAATCCCGCCGACCGGGCGCCGCCTTGTGCCGGCAGCGCCACGACGAACGCCGCCCGCGCCGGCGTGTCCCAATCGCCGGTGGGCACGTCGTTCACCGCGTCCAGCGGCACGGCGAAGGCCGCGTCGCCGGCTTGCAGTCGGTGGACCTGCCAGGGTTCCCGGGAGTTCATCGTCAGCACAGTGGGCGCCAGCCGATGGCCCTGGTCGATGCCTGCATTGCAGCTCAGGCGGGCCACGCCCGAGGGTTCGTACAGATAGACGAGTGAAAACGGCAAGTCCCGCTGGGCCTGGCCCATCCGCTCGCAGGCGGTGTCGAGCACGGCCCGGCGGCTGTTGACGGCCGACAGCGCCGCGCCCAGTTCGCGCAGCAGGCGCAGGCGCCGCTCGTTGAGCACGCGGCCCGTGTCTTCCGACACCGCGCAGAACAGGCCGTGGACCTGCCCGTCGTCGCCGTGCAGCGGGCTGTACGAAAACGTGTGGTACGTTTCCTCTAGGTAGCCCGCGCGGTCCAGCAGCAGCATCAGCGAGTCGTCCCAGGTGGACTCGGCCCGTTCGTACACGGCGTGCATGCGGCCTTTCACCTGATCCCAGATCTCGGCCCAGACCTCGGCGGTCGGGCGCGCGAGCGCGTACGGGTGCTTGGCCCCCAGCGTGGGGCGATAGGCATCGTTGTAGAAAAAAGCGATGTCCGGTCCCCAGCCCAGCCACATCTCGAAGCGCGAGGTGAGCAGGATGCGAAGCGCGACCTTCAGCGGCTCGGGCCAGAATGCCGGCGAGCCGAGCGGGGTGGCTTCCCAGTCGTGGGCGCGCATGAGCTGTGCCATCTCGCTGTCCCCGATGAAGATGTGCGCGAAGCGGTCGCTGTCAGCGGTGATGGCAGTGGCAGGGGAGGGGTTCATGCAAAAAATCAGCGTGAATCGGCCAGTCGGTTGATGGTGGCCATCAGGGCGTGGGGCTGCAAGGGCTTGCCCAGGTGCGCGTCGAATCCTGCCTCCAGAGCCCGTTGCGCGTCCTGCGCGCGGGAGAAGGCGGTCAGCGCGATGGCGATCGGCTGGGCCTTGCCCTCGGGCAGGGGCAGGGAGCGCAGGCTGCGGACCAGGTCGTAGCCGTCGCGCCCGGGCAGGCCGATGTCGCAGACCAGCACGTCGGGCCAGCGCTCGGCCAGGGCCTGCATGGCCGCGTCATGGTCGCCGGCTTCGCGCAGCCGCGCACCGCCGTCGGTGAGCACCACGGTGAGCATTTCGCGTGCATCGGGGTGGTCTTCCACGATGAGGATGTCCAGGCCCGCCAGGGGTCGGTCGTTCATCGGCGGTTCGGCCGGGGCATCGTCGCCAAGGGGCGCGGCGCGGGCCGTGTCGCCCCCTTTGTGGTCCACCGGCAGCATCACCTGCATGGTGGTGCCCTGGTCGAGCCCGGCACTCACGGCCGTGGCGCGGCCGCCGTGCAGTTCGGCCAGCTGCTTGACGATGGACAGCCCCAGGCCCAGGCCGCCGTGGCGTCGGTTGTCGGGCGAGTCGCTCTGCGTGAACCGGTCGAACAGGTGATCGATGAATTCGCTGGCGATGCCGCGCCCGTAGTCCCGCACGGACAGGGTGAGCTGGCCCTTCTCGCGCCGCAGCGCCACGTCGATGCGCGCGCCGTCGTTGGAGAATTTGATGGCATTGGTCAGCAGGTTCCAGAAGATCTGCTGAAAGCGCGTCGGGTCCAGCCAGGCGGGGGCATTCGCGTCCTGCACGGCCAGCGCCACGTCCAGGCGCTTTTCGGCGATCGAGGCCTGCAGCGCGTCGATGGAGGAGCGCACCGATTCGACGGGGTCGATCCATTCCCGCTCCAGGTGCAGCTTGCCGCTGTTGATGCGCGACACGTCGAGGATGTCCGAGATGATGCGCGCCTGCGCCTTCACGTTGCGGTGGATGGAGTCCAGGCCCTTGAGCAGCTCGGGCGTGCCGCCGCGGCGCTTGAGGATATGCACCCATCCGGCGATGGCGTTCAGCGGGGTGCGCAGTTCGTGCGACAGCACCGCGATGAAATCGTCCTTGGTGCGGCTCAGCCGCTCGGCAGTGGCGCGGGCCGCCTGCTCGCGCTCCAGCACATCCTGGCGGCGGGAGTCGAGCTCCATGCGCTCGGAGATGTCGGCCGCGATCGCCATGCGCAGGCCGGGCTCCACGTGGGCCGAGATGCTCCACTCCAGGTACACCCAGGCGCCGTCCGGGCGTTGCAGCGGAAACTCTCCCTGCCAGGGGTCGCCACGCTCGCCCCCCACGGTTTTTTCGGTGATGAAGTCCAGCCAGCCGGGCGGCGCAAAGTCGCTGATGGGGTGGCCCAGCAGTTCGTCGCGCGATCGGTCCAGCAGCCGCATCATGGCGGGGTTGACGTCGGTGAAACGGCCGTCGGGCTGGATCAGGCCGATACCCGCCAGCGCCTGACTGTAGATGGCGCGAAAGCGCCGGTCGCTGCGGCGCAGGCCGTCTTCGGCCATGCGCGCACGGATCAGCGCCTGCAGTGTGCCCACCAGCAGCGCGGGCTCCACCGGGTGCGTGAGGTAGGCGTCGGCCCCCGCGTTCAAACCGGTCACCCGGTCTTCGCTGTGCACGTGGGCGGCGGACAGGTGCGTGACCGGCAGCAGGACCGTGGCTTCCTGCTGGCGGATGATGCGGCAGACCTCGAAGCCGTCGATGTCGGGCAGGTGCACGTCCAGCACCACGGCCGACACGCCGGTGGCCGCCAGGCGGATGGCCTCGGTGCCGTTGTCGGCCTCCACGGTCTGAAAGCCGGCAGCGCGGATGATCCGGACGGTGGAGTAGCGCGTGACCGGGTTGTCGTCCACCACCAGCACCGTGTGCGCGGCGCGGTCGATGGTCGTGTGGATGGCGCTGACGTCCTGCATGCCGTTACCCATGGGCGCCGTCCTCGGTGGTTGCGGGAGCCCCCGTGGCCGCGGCTTCGTTGCCCGGCAGCCGCAGCGGCAGCGTCAGCGAGAACACCGAGCCGCTGCCCAGCGCGCTCTCCAGCGTGACCGTGCCGCCCAGCAGTTCGGCCAGCTGGCGGCTCACGGCCAGCCCCAGGCCGGTGCCGCGCAGACGCTTTTGCAGCGACGAGCCGATCTGCGTGTAGTCGTCAAACACGCTGGAATGGAATTCGGGAGCGATGCCGATGCCGGTGTCGGTCACCGAAAATCGCACCCGGTCTCCATCCACGACGCGGGCCGACACGCGCACCTCGCCCCGGGGCGTGAATTTGAGCGCGTTGGAGATGAAATTGCGCAGGATCTGCGACAACTTGCGGTCGTCCGTGTACAGCGGCGCGATGCCCTGGGGCTCGTCGAAGAACAGGTTGACGTCCGGGTTGGTCAGCACCGGCCGGAACATCCCGCGCAGGGCCTGGAACAGATCCAGCATGTCGAACCAGGCAGGCGAGATTTCCACGCGGCCGGCCTCGATCTTGGCGAGATCGAGCAGGTCGTCCACCATGTCGGCAAACTCATTCGCGGTGCTCTGGATGAATCCCACCTGGCGGGCTTGCTCGGTGTTGAGGGGCCCGTCCACATGGTCGGCCAGCAGCCGGGCGATGCTGCGAATGGAGTTGATGGGCGTGCGGAACTCGTGGCTCATGTAGGCCAGGAAACGGCTTTTCATCTCCGTGGCTTTTTGCAGCTGCTCGGCCTGCGCGTCCAACTCGGAATACAGCGCGACCACGCCGCGGTTGGTTTCCTCCAGCTCGGCGCTCAGCTCCTGGACTTCCCGCTGGCTTTCGGCCAGGGCGGCGCGCAGCGCCTCGATGGATTCCTGGGGCGCAGCGGCGGTGGGCGGCGTCGGTGCCGGCGTGTCGGATGCCTGGAAGGTGCGGTCGGAAATGAGGTCGGAGGTGCCGTCCATGGTGTCTTTCGTGCTTCGGGTCACTCGATGCACTGCACCACCACCACGGTCGCGTCGTCGCGCGCCCGGTGGTGATCGCGCAGCAGCACGGCGGCCACCAGGGTGGGATCGCTGCCCAGCAGGCGCTGGATGCTGGCGGGATGCCAGCGGGTTTCGATGCCGTCGCTGTGTACGACCAGCAGCGCATAGGAAGGCAGCTCGGTGGTGGTCTCCTGCGGCCGGCGCATGGTCAGGCCCACCGTGCCGTGCTGCGTGACGACCGAGCGGTCCGACAGGCCCGTGACCACGCGGGCCACCACGTTGCCAACGCCGGAACTGCGCACGGTGGCGGCCGTGGCATCCAGCCGCAGGCTGCACACGGCGGCGCCCCGCGTGGACTGCAGCTCGGCATGCATGCTTTCGATCTGCTCGCGCAGGTCGCCGAAGGGGGCCTGCAGGAACAGGTCCGCCGCCGCGCCGGACGCCTTGGCGGCCTCACTGCCGTGGCCGAGGCCATCGGCCACGAACAGCGCGGCCCGGGGGCCGTCCAGGGCTGCGGCCCAGGCGTCGCCGCACACAGTCTCGCCCGCCAGCGGCAACCGGATGGCACCCACCCGCAGGGTCTGGGGCGGGGCGGCTGGCGCATCGCCGGCCTCGCGGTGCTGGCGCACGCGGGCCACGCACACCGTGCCCTGCGGTACGGAGGAGTGGATGTCGAAGTCGTCCGCCAGCCGCCGGACCGCGCCCAGCCCGGCGCCCTGCGTGCCGCCGGTGGAGTAGCCGTCGCGCATGGACAGCGGCAGGTCCTGGATGCCTGGCCCGTGGTCGATGGCAATCACCTCCACCAGGCCGAGCGCCGGCACGGCCGCGATCAGCAAGCGGCCTTCGCGGGCGTGCAGGTGCAGGTTGTTGGCCAGCTCGGTCACCACGATGGACAGGCGCCCGCTGTCGGTGTCGCCCCATTCCATCTCGGCGCTCGCGTGGGCGGCGAAGCGCCGGGCTTCGCCCACGCAACTGGTGTCGCCCATCGCGAAGGCCGTGTGCGTCCATCCCATCAGCAACTGGGGGGCGTTGCCCGTGGGGGCGGCTACTTCCATTTGGTGATGCTCACGCGGGTCCCTTCGCCGGGGGCCGTGTGGATGTCGAACTCATTGACCAGGCGCCGGCTGCCCGGCAGTCCCAGGCCCATGCCGCCGCCCGAGGTCCAGCCGTCGGTCAGGGCGAGCTTCAGGTCGGAAATGCCCGGCCCCTCGTCTTCGAAATGCAGTTGCAGGCCATGGCGGCCCTGCCGCTCCAGCGTTTCCCAGCGCATGCGGCCGCCGCCACCGTGCACCAGCGTGTTGCGCGACAGCTCGCTGGCCGCCGTGATGAGCTTCGTCTGGTCCACCAGCGAGAATTTCAGCTGAGTGCACAGGACGCGGACCGTCTGCCGGCAGGCGACGATGTGCTGCTCCGACGCGATCGGCAACGTGCCGGCGGGATCAGCGGACAAGGGATGGCTCCTGGCGGATGCGCTCCAGCAATTGCATTCCGCGCTCCACGTTGAGTGCGGTGCGAACGCCTTCCAGGGACAGGCCCAGTTCCACCAGGGTGATGGCCACGGCGGGCTGCATGCCCACCACCACCGTGTGGGCCGAGAGAATGCGCGCGATGCCGGAGATGCTGCTCAGCATGCGCCCGACGAACGAGTCCACGATTTCCAGGCCCGAGATGTCGATCATGACGCCGGTGGCGCCCGTCTTGGCGATGCGGTCGGCCAGGTCGTCCTGCAACTGCATGGCGGTGCGGTCCTGCATGTCCACCTGGATGGTGACCAGCAGGGTTTCGCCCATGCGAAGAATGGGAATGCGGTCCATGGGGTGCTCCGGATCAGGCGGCGCGCGTGATGCGCCAGCCGGTTTTCTGCAGCGCCAGCGACAGCGCGTCCGCCAGATTGGCGCGCGTGTAGATGCCTTGCAGGTCGATGCCCAGGTGCACGATGGTCTGTGCGATCTGCGGGCGGATGCCGCTGATGATGCAGTCCGCGCCCATGAGCCGGATGGCCGCCACGGTCTTGAGCAGATGCTGCGCCACCAGCGTGTCCACGGTAGGCACCCCGGTGATGTCGATGATGGCGAGTTCTGATTCGGTCTCCAGGATGCGCTGCAGCAGCGTTTCCATGACCACCTGCGTGCGGTTGCTGTCCAGGACGCCGATCATGGGGACGGCCAGCACGCCGTCCCAGAGCTTCACCACGGGGGTGGACAGCTCCAGCAGCTCTTCCTGCTGGCGGCGGATGATGTCCTCGCGCGCCTGCTGGAAGGTGTTGGCCGTGCGCTGCGCCAGCTGGTCGACCAGCGCCGTGGCGGACCACAGGGCCGGAACCAGGTCGGCGGCGGCGGGCACCGTCTGCTGCAGCAGCGTAAAGAGGGGCTTTTTCATGGCCTGGACGAACACGCTGGTGTCGCCCGCCGTCTGGCCGCGCGAGGCGCGCGAGCGCGAAAGCGCTTCGAGCGCCTCGTTCATGCCTTGCCAGGCCGGACCATTGGGGCCTTGCGCGTCGCCGCCAGCCTGCAGCGCGCTGCGCAGCAGCTGCAGCAGTTCGCGCGCCTGCGCCGCCGTGGCGCGCTGGTGGGTGGGGTCTTGGGCGCCTGCCTCGGCCAGCCACTCATCCAGGATGGCGGATTCGTGGGTTTCCAGAAGGGAAAGAAGGGCCGGGTGTTGCTGCTTCATGGCAGGGCGCTTTTCTAGATAAAAAACAAATTCTAACGGGCGGGGCTGCACCGCCACGCGGGCTTGCCCTGCGCGGGCACCGGGCTTGTACCTACTTTCCGCGGGGCCGCGCCTGGGACGCACAGCGCTGGGCAGTCGGTGGGGTGGCGATGCGCGGGCCGCACCAGTCCGGGCCGTCGATGCGGGTCGCCGCCCGTTGCCGCACCGGGGGCTCCAGTGGCGGTGTGCCACCAAAGATAGAGGCTTTTGGATCGAAAAAGGGCCGTTGCCGGGATATTTCCTGCCTTTGATGCTATGAAAATAATAGCATTGGCCGCAATGCCAGCGGAACGGGTCGCCACCGCGCCGGCCGGGCCCCGATCTTGCAAGCCCACCCGTCACCCGGACCGGCGCGAGAAATCGCCCGCCTCCGGGGCTCCCGCCCGGTGGGAATGTGTGTGTGCAAATGGGGCCCTGTGCGTAGTAACCCTGTATAGACAGGCCTGTCGCACCGCCATCATTCCGGGCGTCGGAGCAATGCGGCGCGTGCCTTCCAGGTGCGCGACTCGATCTTTTCTTGTGAGGAGCAGATGATGGGCCGATCGGTTTTGAAAATGGTGTCGCTGGCGGTGGCGGGCGTTTGTGTGGCGGGGCTGTCCCTGCAGGCCCAGGCGCAGAACGTGAAGATTGCGCTGGGCATGTCGGGCTGGACGGGCTTCGCGCCGCTCACGCTGGCCGACAAGGCGGGCATTTTCAAGAAGAACGGCCTGGATGTGGAACTCAAGATGATTCCGCAGAAAGACCGCCACCTGGCCCTGGCCTCCGAGGCGATCCAGTGCGCGGCCACCACGGTGGAAACGCATGTGGCCTGGAACGCCAACGGCGTGCCCATCGTGCAGATCTTCCAGATGGACAAGTCCTACGGCGCCGACGGCCTGGCCGTGCGCAACGACGTGAAGGGCTTCGCCGACCTCAAGGGCAAGACCATCGGCGTGAGCGCGCCGGGCACCGCGCCGTACTTCGGCCTGGCCTGGATGCTGAACAAGAACGGCATGACGCTCAAGGACGTGAAGACCGTCTCGCTCGAACCCCAGCCCGCTGCGCAGGCCTTCGTGTCTGGCCAGAACGATGCCGCGATGACCTACGAGCCCTACCTGTCCACCGTGCGCGCCAACCCGCAGGCCGGCAAGATCCTGGCCACCACCATCGACTACCCCATGGTGATGGACACCGTGGGCTGCGCGCCCACCTGGCTCAAGGCCAACGCCAAGGCGGCGCAAGCCCTGGCTAACTCGTATTTCGAGGCGCTGGAGATGATCAAGGCGGACCCCGCCAAGGCCAACGAGATCATGGGCTCGGCCGTCAAGCAAAGCGGCGAGCAGTTCGCCAAGTCGTCGGCCTACCTGCGCTGGCAGGACAAGGCGGCCAACCAGAAGTTCTTCGCCGGCGAGCTGATGCAGTTCATGAAGGAGTCGGTGCCCATCCTGCTGGAGGCTGGCGTGATCCGCAAGGCGCCTGAAAAACTCGAGGCCACCTTCGACGCCAGCTTCATCCAGTGATGGCACGGGAGCCTGCCACCATGCCCGCCACGACTGCCGCCCGCCACCCTGCCGCAGGGCCGTCCGCCAGCGCCCCCGCCGCGCTGCGGGCGGGGCCTGCCCCTGATCCCGTTCGCCGCCGCGCCATGGCGCCGCTCGAGCCCGTCAGCCCACGCGTCCGCTGGGTGCTGGGCCTGGCGTTCTTCGTGGTGTTCATCGCCGTGTGGTCGTTCTTCACGCTGGGCGGCTTCGTGTCGCCCACGTTCCTGGCCAGTCCGGCCACCATGCTCAAGGAGGGCGGCCTGCTGTTCACCGAGTACGGCTTTCACAAGGACATCGGCATGACGGTGTGGCGCGTGCTCGGCGGCTTCGTGCTGGCGGCTGTCGTCGCGGTGCCGCTGGGCATCGCCATGGGCGCCTGGAAGCCGGTGGAGGCGTTCTTCGAGCCCTTCGTGTCGTTCTGCCGCTACCTGCCGGCCTCGGCCTTCATTCCGCTGCTGATCCTGTGGGCGGGCATCGGCGAGGCGCAGAAACTGCTCGTCATCTTCATCGGCTCGGTGTTCCAGATCACGCTGATGGTGGCCGTGACCGTGGGCGGCGCGCGGCGCGATCTGGTCGAGGCGGCCTACACGCTGGGCGCGGGCAACACGGGCATCGTGCGCCGCGTGCTCATTCCCGGCGCGGCGCCCGGCATTGCCGAAACGCTGCGCCTGGTGCTGGGCTGGGCCTGGACCTACGTCATCGTGGCCGAGCTGATCGGCTCGTCGTCAGGCATCGGCCACATGATCACCGACAGCCAGGCGCTGCTGAACACGGGGCAGATCATCTTCGGCATCATCGTGATCGGCGTCATCGGGCTGGTGTCCGACTTCGCCTTCAAGGCGGCCAACCGCCGCCTCTTCGCCTGGAGCACGCTATGACCGCACCGATGCTTTCCGTTCGCGGCGTATCGCGTACCTTCGCCGGTGCGCGCGGCCAGGCCACCCAGGCGCTGCTGCCGGTGGATTTCGAGGTGCGCGAGAACGACTTCGTCACCATCCTCGGGCCGTCCGGCTGCGGCAAATCGACGCTGCTGCGCATCGTGGCGGGGCTGGACTTTCCCACCGCGGGCGAGGTGCTGCTGGACGGCCAGCGCATCGACGGCCCCGGCGCCGACCGCGGCATGGTGTTCCAGAGCTACACGCTGTTTCCGTGGCTGACCATCGAGCAGAACATCCGCTTCGGCCTGCGCGAGCGCGGCATGCCCGAGGCGCAGCAAAAGGAGAGGGCGGCGTACTTCATCGCCAAGGTCGGCCTGCGCGGCTTCGAGCAGCACTACCCCAAGCAGCTGTCGGGCGGCATGCAGCAGCGCACGGCCATTGCCCGGGCCCTCGCCAACGACCCCAAGATCCTGCTGATGGACGAACCCTTCGGCGCGCTCGACAACCAGACCCGCGTGCTCATGCAGGAGCTGCTGCTGGGCATCTGGGAGGCCGAGCGCAAGACGGTGATGTTCGTCACCCACGACATCGACGAGGCGATCTTCATGGCCAACCGCGTGGCGGTGTTCAGCGCCCGGCCGGGCCGCATCAAGACCGAGCTCGCGGTGGACCTGCCGCACCCGCGGCACTACCGCGTGAAGACCTCGCCCGAGTTCATGGACCTGAAGGCGCGGCTGACCGAGGAGATCCGCGCCGAGTCCATGGCGGCGGACCTGCATTGAGCCGCGGCAAGAAACCCGCCGACATGAACGCCGCCGCCCTCCGTGCCAACGCCGAAGCCGAAGCCGAATCCGCTGCCGCGGCGCCGGTGGAGCCCGCGCTGGCGCTGTACCAGCAGGTCAAGGAGTTCATCGCCCGCAAGATCCAGGACGGCTCCTGGCGCGCGGGCGACCGGCTGCCCTCCGAGAGCGAGCTGGTGCTGCAGTTCGGCATGTCGCGCATGACCGTCAACCGCGCGCTGCGCGAGCTGTCCGAGCAGGGCCGCATCGTGCGCGTGGCCGGGGTGGGCAGTTTCGTGGCGGAGGACAAGCCCCAGTCCACGCTGCTGCAGATCGCCAACCTGGCCAGCGAGATCCGCCAGCGCGGGCACGACTACCGCTGCGACGTGCTCACGGTGGAGCGCGTGTCGGCCTCGATGGAGGTGGCCGCGGCGCTGGACCTGCGCACGGGCGAGTCGGTGTTCCATGCCGTGTGCGTGCACCGCGAGGACGGCGTGGCCGTGCAGCTGGAAGACCGTTATGTGAACCCGCGCGTGGTGCCCACCTTTGCGCAGCAGGACTTCACGCAGCTGCAGCCCTCGGAATTCCTGGTGCGCAATGTGCCGTTCGACCAGGTGGAGCACGTGGTCGATGCCGTGCTGCCCACGCCGGAGCAGGCGCAGCTGCTGGGCATGGAGCCCGCCCAGCCGTGCCTGCTGCTCACCCGCCGCACCTGGAGCCGCGGCGTGCCGGTGACCCTGGTGCGCTGCCTGCACCCCGCCTCGCGCTACCGTCTGGGCAGCCGCTTCCGCGCCGACGGCAATCCCGTGTTCGGATAGCGGGCCGCTGCTTTCATTGGCTTCCTTTTCGCTCGAATCTACTTGTATATACAGGATGAACTTGATGACCGATTCCTCCCCTGAAACCCTGGTGCTGCACCCCGGCCGCGTCACGCTGGGCGAACTGCGGCGCTTGAGCGCGGGCGGCGTGCGCCTGTCGCTGGACCCGGCCGCGCAGGCTGGCATGCAGGCCTCGCTGGCCACGGTGCAGCGCATCGTCGAAGAAGACCAGGTGGTCTATGGCATCAACACCGGCTTCGGCAAGCTCGCCAGCACGAAGATCGCCCACGGCCGGCTGGCCGAACTGCAGCGCAATCTGGTGCTGTCGCACAGCGTGGGCACCGGCGATCCGCTGCCCGACCCGGTGGTGCGCATGGTGCTGGCCACCAAGGCGGTGAGCCTGGCGCGCGGCCACTCCGGCGTGCGGCCCGCCATCGTCGATGCGCTGCTGGCCCTGGCCAATGCCGACGTGCTGCCCGTGATCCCGGCCAAGGGCTCGGTCGGCGCCTCGGGCGACCTGGCACCGCTGGCCCACCTGGCCTGCGTGCTGATCGGCGAGGGCCAGGCCAAGGTGCAGGGCCGCACGGTGCCGGGCCGCGAGGCCATGGCCGCCATCGGTTGCGAGCCGTTCGTCCTCGGCCCCAAGGAAGGGCTGGCGTTGCTGAACGGCACGCAGGTGTCCACGGCCCTTGCGCTGGCCGGGCTGTTCGGCGCCGAGAGCGTGTTCGCGGCCGGGCTGGTGTCGGGCGCGCTGTCGCTCGAAGCCATCAAGGGCTCGGTCAAGCCGTTCGATGCGCGCATCCACGAAGCGCGCGGCCAGCCGGGCCAGATCGCCGTGGCGGCCGCCGTGCGCGCGCTGCTGGAGGGCAGCGAGATCGATCCGTCGCACCCGCACTGCGGGCGCGTGCAGGACCCGTATTCGATCCGCTGCGTGCCGCAGGTGATGGGCGCGTGCCTCGATAACCTGCAGCATGCCGCGCGCGTGCTGCAGATCGAAGCCAATGCCGCCTCGGACAACCCGCTCGTGTTCTCCGAAACGGGCGACGTGATTTCGGGCGGCAACTTCCACGCCGAGCCAGTGGCCTTCGCTGCCGACATCATCGCGCTGGCGGTGGCCGAGATCGGCGCCATCTCCGAGCGGCGCCTGGCGCTGCTGCTGGACACCGGCCTGTCGGGCCTGCCGGCCTTCCTCATCCGCGACAGCGGCGTGAACTCAGGCTTCATGATCGCGCAGGTCACGGCCGCGGCGCTGGCGTCCGAGAACAAGTCGCTGGCCCACCCGGGCAGCGTGGACAGCCTGCCCACCTCGGCCAACCAGGAAGACCATGTGTCCATGGCCACCTACGCCGCGCGGCGCCTGACCGACATGGTGCGCAACACGGCGGTGGTGGTCGGCATCGAGGCCATGGCCGCCACCCAGGGCATCGACTTCGACCGCGTGCCCGCACCGGGCGCCGCCGCCACCCCGTGGCTGAAAAGCTCGCCGCTCATCGAAGCGCAGATCGCCGCCATCCGCGCGCGCGTTGCCTTCCTGGAGCAGGACCGCTTTCTCGCCACCGACATCGAGGCCATGCGCGGCTGGGCCCAGGAATCCGCCTGGCCCGCGCCCGTGACCGCCCACCTGCCCAGCTTCGTTTCCCAGATTTCGTGAAGGAGCCTTTGCCATGAACGCCAACGACGCCATCCTCTCCACCGCCGCGGCCCCGCTCGCCGACCCCCGCCACGACCCCACGCGCGTGATCCGCGCCCCGCGCGGCAGCCAGCTGAACTGCAAGAACTGGCTGCGAGGCCGCCTACCGCATGATCCAGAACAACCTGGATGCCGAGGTGGCCGAGCGCCCGCAGGATCTGGTGGTCTACGGGGGCATCGGCCGCGCCGCGCGCGACTGGGCCTGCTACGACCAGATCCTGTCGTCGCTCAAGGTGCTGGAGGCCGACGAAACCCTGCTGATCCAGTCCGGCAAGCCGGTGGGCGTGTTCAAGACGCACGAGAACGCGCCGCGCGTGCTGCTGGCCAACTCCAACCTGGTGCCGAAGTGGGGCACCTGGGAACACTTCAACGAACTGGACCGCAAGGGCCTGTTCATGTACGGCCAGATGACGGCCGGCAGCTGGATCTACATCGGCAGCCAGGGCATCGTGCAGGGCACGTTCGAGACCTTCGTGGAAGCCGGCCGCCAGCACTACGACAACGACCTCTCCGGCAAGTGGATCCTCACGGCGGGCTTGGGGGGCATGGGCGGCGCGCAGCCCCTGGCCGCCACGCTGGCCGGCGCCGTGTCGCTCAATATCGAGTGCCAGCAAAGCAGCATCGACTTTCGCCTGCGCACGCGCTATGTGGACAAGCAGGCGCGCGACATCGACCATGCGCTGGAGTTGATCCGGCAGCACTGCGACGCGAAGGAGGCCGTCTCCATCGCACTGCTGGGCAACGCGGCCGAGGTGCTGCCCGAACTGGTCCGCCGCGCGAAGGCGGGCGGTTGCAAGCCCGACCTGGTGACGGACCAGACCTCCGCCCACGACCTGATCCACGGCTACCTGCCCGCCGGCTGGACAGTGCCGCAATGGCAGGCCGCGATGAAGGACCCGGCGCAGCATGCCGCCCTGACGAAGGCCGCCGCCCAGTCGTGCGCGGTGCACGTGCAGGCCATGCTGGACTTCCAGGCCATGGGCATTCCCACGGTGGACTACGGCAACAACATCCGCCAGGTGGCGTTCGACGAGGGGGTGAAGAACGCCTTCGACTTCCCCGGCTTCGTGCCCGCCTACATCCGCCCGCTGTTCTGCGAGGGCAAGGGCCCGTTCCGCTGGGTGGCGCTGTCGGGCGACCCGGAGGACATCTACAAGACCGATGCCAAGATCAAGGAGCTGTTCCCCGACAACCACCACACGCACCGCTGGCTGGACATGGCGCGCGAGCGGATCGCCTTCCAGGGCCTGCCCGCGCGCATCTGCTGGCTGGGCCTGGGCGAGCGCCACAAGGCGGCGCTGGCCTTCAACGAAATGGTCAGGAGCGGCGAACTCAAGGCGCCCATCGTCATCGGCCGCGACCACCTGGACACCGGTTCGGTGGCCAGCCCCAACCGCGAGACCGAGGCCATGAAGGACGGCACCGACGCGGTGAGCGACTGGCCGCTGCTGAACGCGCTGCTCAACACGGCGGGCGGCGCCACGTGGGTGAGCCTGCACCACGGCGGCGGCGTGGGCATGGGCTACTCGCAGCATGCCGGCGTGGTCATCGTGGCCGACGGCACCGATGAGGCGGCCGCGCGCCTGGGCCGCGTGCTGTGGAACGACCCGGCCTCGGGCGTGATGCGGCATGCCGACGCGGGCTACGACATCGCGGTGGCCACCGCACGCAGGCAGGGCCTGAACCTTCCCATGGTGCGCTGAGGCCTGCGCAGGGCCACCGGAAAACGGAATTTCGCCATTCCGCGAGAAAAAAGGAGAACCCCATTCCCAATGGCCGGGAATGGGGGCGTGTGCTCCCGGGCCGCTTCCTTCGATACTGAACGCATGACCCGAAGTGCATTGCCCAGCGCCGTTGCGACGTCCGACCGAGTGCTCCAGGTGCTGGCCGTGCTGGCCCAGCAGGGCAGGGCGATGGCCGCGACCGAGCTCATGGAGCACACCGGCATGGCGCGCAGCACGCTGTACCGCCAGCTCGCGCGCCTCAAGCGCTGGGGCTTCGTGCTGGAAAGCGATGGCGGCTATGCGCCGGGCCCTTTGAGCCTTCAGCTGGCCCTCGGCTTCGACCTGGCTTCGCACCTGGTGCGGCAGGCGCGCCCCGGCATGGTGGAGCTGTCGCAGCAGTCGCAGGAAAGCGTCGGCCTGATCGTCGCGGTGAACGACCAGGCCATCTGCCTGGACATGGTGGAAAGCCACCATTCGCTGCGCTGCTCGTTCGAAAAGGGTCGCAGCGTGCCGCTGCGCACGGGCGCCTCGGCCAAGTGCGTGCTGGCCCATCTGCCGCCCGCCGCGCGCGATGCGGTGCTCGACAGCCAGTGGGGCACGGGCACGCCCGAGCGCGAGGCCGCCCAGCAGGCGCTGGAGGCGATCCGCAAGGCCGGCTTCGCCACCAGCGAGAGCGAGGTGGACCCCGGCGTCTGGGGCTGCAGCGTGCCGCTGTTCGGCGCGTCCCGCCAGGCCGCGGGCGCCATCACGCTGATGGCGCCGGTGATGCGGGCCCAGGGGCAGGAGGCCGCGCTGATCCGCATGGTGGTCGTGGCGGCCGCCCGCATCTCGCGCCAACTCGTTCTGCACTGAACCCGGCCGCATCGTTTTTCTTTTTCCCTCGAGTGCCTTTCTCTTCCTCCCACCCCCACCGGAAACTCCCATGAACATCCGACGCAATCTCCTCCTGGCCAGCTTGGCCGCCGTGTTCGCCCTGGGCGCCGGCGCCGCCCGCGCGCAAGACAACGTGCTGCGAGTGGCCACCGATGCCACCTTCCCGCCGATGGAGTTCGTCGAGAACGGCAAGCGCACCGGCTTCGACGTGGAGCTGGTGGAGGCCGTCGCCAAGAGCATGGGCAAGCAGGTCGAGTGGGTGGACATCGACTTCAAGGGCCTGATCCCCGGCCTGATCTCGCGGCGCTTCGACATGGCCGTCTCGGGCATCTACATCACCGACGAGCGCAAGAAGGTCGTCGATTTCACCGAGCCTTACTACGCCGGCGGCCTGGTCGCCATGGTCAAGGAAGGCAATACCACCATCCGCAAGCCGGCCGACCTGGACGGCAAGAAGATCTCGGTCCAGGTAGGCACCAAGTCGGTCGCCTTCCTCACGCAGAACTACCCCAAGGCGCAACGCGTGGAGGTCGAGAAGAACCAGGAAATGTTCAACCTGGTGGACATCGGCCGCGCCGACGCCGCCGTCACCGGCAAGCCCGCGGCCTACCAGTACGTGCGCACCCGGCCCGGCCTGCGCGTGATTGAGGAGCAACTCACCACCGAGGAATACGGCATGGCGCTGCGCAAGGACACGCCCGAGCTCACCCGCGCGGTGAACGCCGCGCTGGCCAAGCTCAAGGCCGACGGCACTTACGCGGCCATCGTGAAGAAGTGGTTCAGCGGCAGCGCCGCCACCACCGCGGCCACACCGGCTGCCAAGTGAGCCGGCGGACCACCGCCGCCGACCGAATCGACAAGCACTGAACCCGAGCGATGGAACTCGACTTTTCCCCCGTGTGGGCCGGCTGGCCCCAACTGCTGGAGGGCGCGCTGGTGACCGTGGAGATCACGGCCGCCTCGCTGCTCCTGGGCTGCGTGATGGGGTTGCTGGTGGGCATCGGCCGCCTCGACCCCCGGCGCCGCATCGTGTATGGCCTGTGCACGGCCTATGTGGCGGCCATCCGCGGCACGCCGCTGCTGGTGCAGCTGTTCATCCTGTTCTTCGGGCTGCCGCAGTTCGGCATCCTGCTGCCGGCGTTCCTGTGCGGCGTGATCGGGCTGGGCATCTACTCGGGCGCGTACGTGTCCGAGATCGTGCGCGGCGCGATCCAGTCCATCGACCGGGGCCAGATGGAGGCCGCGCGCTCCATCGGCATGTCCTCGGGCGTGGCGATGCGCTGGGTGGTGCTGCCCCAGGCCGTGGTGCGCATGATTCCGCCGCTGGGCAACGAGTTCATCGCGCTCATCAAGAACTCGGCGCTGGTGTCGCTGCTGACCATCCACGACCTGATGCACGAGGGGCAGAAGATCATCAGCGTGTCGTACCGCTCGCTGGAGGTGTACCTGGCCATCGCGGTCGTGTACTTCCTGCTCACCGGCGCGACCACGCTGGTGCTGCGCCACATCGAGTTGCGCCTGCGCGCCGGGGGGATGGTGCAATGACGCAGTCCCCATCGACCCAGGCATCCGCTGCGGATGCGGCACCCATCGTGCGCATCCGTGGCCTGCGCAAGGCCTTCGGCGAGCACGTGGTGCTCAACGGCATCGACTTCGACGTGCAGCCGTCGCAGGTGGTGGTGGTGATCGGGCCCAGCGGCTCGGGCAAGAGCACCTTCCTGCGCTGCTGCAACGGGCTGGAGCAGCCCCAGGGCGGGCGCATCGACATCTGCGGGCGCACCCTGGTGGACGAGGGCCGCATGCTGCCCGAGCGCGAGCTCAACGCGCTGCGCGAAGAGGTGGGCATGGTCTTCCAGTCGTTCAACCTGTTCCCGCACCTGTCGGTGCTCGACAACGTCACCCTGGGCCCGCGCAAGCTGCGCGGCGCTTCCCGCGCCGAGGCCGAAAGCCAGGCGCGCGCCTTGCTGGACAAGGTGGGCCTGGGCCACAAGGCCTCGGCCATGCCGGCCAGCCTGTCGGGCGGCCAGAAGCAGCGCGTGGCGATCGCCCGGGCCCTGGCCATGCAGCCGCGCGTGATGCTGTTCGACGAACCCACCTCGGCCCTGGACCCGGAGCTGGTGGGCGAGGTGCTGCAGGTCATGAAGCTGCTGGCGCGCGAGGGCATGACCATGATGGTCGTCACGCACGAGATGGACTTCGCGCGCGAGGTCGGCGACACCGTGGTGGTGATGGACGCCGGCGGCATCATCGAATCGGGCCCGCCCGCCAGGATCTTCACCGAGCCCACGCAGGAGCGCACCCGCGCGTTCCTGCAGGCCGTGCTGTCGCGCACTTGAGCGCCGCCCCCACCGAGCCGCCGAGAGTGAGGCCTTCGCCATGACGCTTTCCACCCCCCTGGTGCCCCCGCCCGACCTGCAGCAGCGGCTGCGCGAGCGCGTGACCGACGCCCTCGTGGCCGACTTCGCGCGCGACGGCGCGGTGTGCATCCGCCAGTTGCTCACGCCGGGCGAGGTGGCGCTGCTGCGCAGCGGCATCGACGCCAACCTGGCCGCGCCCAGTCCGCGCGCCAAGGTGGCGAGCCGCCCGGACGATCCGGGCCGGTTCTTCGAGGACTTCTGCAACTGGCAGGACATTCCCGCCTTCGGCCGCTTCATCGCCGAGACGCCCGTGGCCTGGGCCGCCCAGCGGCTCATGCAGTCGGCCAGCGTGCGGCTGTACCACGACCATGTGCTGGTCAAGGAGCCGGGCACGCGCCAGCGCACGCCCTGGCACCAGGACCAGCCCTACTACAACATCGACGGCACCCAGAACGTGAGCCTGTGGATTCCCGTGGACCCGGTGGCGCGCGAGGCCACGCTGGAGTTCGTGGCCGGCTCGCACCGGGGGCCGTGGCGCATGCCGCGCACCTTCATGGACCAGCAGGCGCGGTGGTTTCCCGAAGGCTCGCTGGCCGAGCTGCCCGACATCGAGGCCGACCGCGCGGCGTTTCCCATCCTGGGCTGGGAGATCGCGCCCGGCGACGTGGTGTGCTTTCACATGCTGGCCCTGCATGCCTCGGGCGGTGTGCCCGGGCCGCAGCGTCGCCGCGTGTTCTCGGTGCGCTTTCTGGGCGACGACACGCGCCATGCGCCGCGCGCCTGGAAGACCTCGCCCGATTTCCCGGGCCTGGCCGACACGTTGCCGGCCGGCGCACCCATGGCGCACCCGCTCTTTCCGCTGCTGGTGGGGGAGGCGGGATGACGGCGGCGCTGCAGCGGTTCGACCTGTCGGCCATCGCGCCCACCCCGTGGAAGAACGGCGGCGGCGACACGCGCGAGCTGGCCTGCTGGCCGCCGGGCGCCGGCATGGACGCCTTCGAGTGGCGCGTGAGCGTGGCCACCATCGCGGCGCCCGGGCCGTTCTCGGCCTTCCAGGGCGTGCAGCGCCAGATCATGCTGCTGGACGGGGCCGGCGTGCGCCTGCGCGCCGAGGACGAGGGCATCGACCATGCGCTGGACGAGCGCTGGCAGCCCGTGGCGTTCGCGGGCGACCAGGCCATCGACTGCATCCCGCTGGGCGGCGCCTCGACCGACTTCAACCTGATGCTGCGGCATGGCCGCTGGCAGGGCGCGGTGCAGGTGCTGCAGAACGCGTGCGTGCCGGGCAGCACGCCCGCGGGCCTGTGCATGGTGCTGTCGGGCCGGTGGCATCGGGGCGGCGAGGTCTTCGGGCCAGGGCAGGGCCTGTGGTACGTGGTGTTCGCCCATGCCGACCGCATCATCGTGCTGGCGCAGGGCCGGCTCATCGCCGAGGGCGA
>NZ_BAAJYT010000006.1:0-63491 GCF_057541515.1 Acidovorax sp. KNOB132 | reverse complement strand
CTGCTGGAGACGCCCCAGTCGATCTCGGTGATCGGGCGCACCGAGATGGATGCGCGCGGTTCGCTGGAGCTGATGGACATCGTGGCCCAGACGCCTGGCGTCTCGGTGGCAACGTACGGGCCGGACAACCGCGGCTGGGAATACATTTCGCTGCGCGGCTTTCCGGGCAACACCAGCAGCTACCGTGACGGGCTGCCGCAGACGCAGTTCGGCGTGGTCTACCGCATGACCGAGCCCTACGGGCTGGAGCGCGTGGAAGTGCTGCGCGGCCCCTCTTCGGTGCTCTTCGGCCAGGGCGATGCCGGCGGCGTCATCAACCGCGTGAGCAAGACCCCCAGCGCCGACGCCACGCGCGAGATCGAGGTGCAGTACGGCAGCTTCGACCGCAAGCAACTGGCCTTCGATGTGGGTGGCGCCCTGAGCGAAGGCAGCGACCTGAGCTTCCGCCTGGTGGGCGTGGGCCTGGACAGCAACGACCAGGACCGCTACCCGAACGGCGACCGCATCAACCGCACACACCTGTACCTCGCGCCGTCGCTGCGCTGGCAGCCGAGCGCAGCCACCTCGTTCACGCTGCTGGGCGAATTCCTCAAGGACAAATCGGGCGAAGACCCGTACTACGCCAATTTCTTCGGGCCCGACGGTACCCTGCGGCACGTGAAATACGGGGACCCGTCCTTCAGCCGCTTCCAGCAGGACCAGTCTTCACTGGGCTACCAGTTCGAGCATGCATTGAACAACGGCTGGACGGTGCGCCAGAACGCCCGGTACACCGACATCGCCCTGGAGCGCAACGCGCTGTGGGCGGATACGGTGCTGGCGGACGGGCACACCATTTCCCGCAGCACGCGCTCCTGGGACGACGGGCTCAAGCAAGGCTCCCTGGACACGCAGTTGCAGGGCTCGGTGCGCACGGGCGCGGCGCAGCACACGCTGCTCTTCGGCCTGGACTGGAACCACCTCGAAGGCACGGCACTGCGCTTTCGGGGCGTCGGCCCCAACCTGGACCTGCTCAATCCCGTGTACGGCATGGCCGTGCCCACACCGCGCACGCCCATGGCCGATTTCACGCAGAAGATGGACCAAATCGGCCTGTACGCACAGGACCAGATCCGCTGGGGTGACCGCTGGGTGGCCACGCTGGGCGGGCGCCAGGACCATGTGAAGACCACCACCGACAACCGCCTGAGCGCCCAGCGCACCACGCAGAGCGACGACGCCTTCAGCGGCCGCATCGGGTTGAACTACCTGCTGGGCGGCGGCTGGTCGCCCTATGCCAGCTATGCCGAATCGTTCCTGCCCACCAGTGGCGTGGACATCAACAACAACCCGTTCAAGCCGAGCCGGGGCAAGCAGGTGGAGGTGGGGGTCAAGTACCAGCCCGAGGGCGGCAAGAGCCTGTTTACTGCGGCGCTGTTCGATCTGCGAAAGACCAACGTGGTGACCTACGACAGCATCACGTCGGACGCCCGGCAGATCGGCAAGCAGCGCTCGCGCGGGCTGGAGCTGGAGGCCAAGGCCGAGCTGTCTCCTACCTTGAATCTCGTCGCTTCGTATACCTGGCTGGATCTCAAGGTGCTGGAAAGCGCCGATGTCAGCGAACGCGGCAAGATCGCTGCCGCGGTGCCGAAGCAGACCGCATCGCTCTGGCTGGACTATGCGATCGGCGGCGGCTTCGGCGTGGGAGCGGGCGTGAACTACGTGGGCGAGCGCCAGAACGACGAGGCCAATACCTCGGCCGAGGGCAGCTTCACCTTGCTTGCGGGCATGGTTCGCTACGAGGTAGGCTCGTGGCGCTTTGGGTTGAACGCCACCAATTTGCTGGACCGCCAGTACAACACCATTTGCTACCACGGTGATTGCTATCAGGGGAGGGCGCGCACCATCATGGCCACGGCGAAATACTGGTTCTGATTCCTGGCGCTTATGCAGGTTGAGTCAGGAGCCTTCAGACTGCAGCATATGCAGCCTTGAAACCCCACGTGCAAAAACGATTGGCTGATTTCACAAAGGTGGGGTACCAGGCGTGGCGAGCCAACGTGTCGGAGCATCGGACGCAGAGAGACTACTCGTTGTCGATGCCCTTTTCGCTAGGGACCAGGGGCATGGGTACTTCAATGACCTTGAGCCTGACGCGGTTCTGCAGCGCATTGTGTTCTTCAAAGTACCGCGCGACGGAGTGCTTCTTGACGTTGCCGTTGATCTTCAATTTGGTCGATGAAAAGCACCGTTCCTTGTCTGGTACGACGAGATGGAAATGCAGCGGGCGACCCTGATACTGCTTCGCCAGGAAGGCGTCGGCCTTGTGCATCAACCAGCGGATGCGACTAAGGCCAAGGGGTTGGCCCAGGGCGTATTTGCACTGGACATAGATGGTCTCGCCATCCTTTTCCAGAACGAGGTCCACGCCGCTGTCCAGGAAACCGAGTTGCAGGCCGCGGTAGGTCACCGCATAACCCGTGGCCTCGAACCAGAGGCCGACGTGGCGTTCGTAGACGGAACCCCACTGGGTAGGGGTAAGCGAGGCAAAGGCAAAACTATGCAGTGGTTGTCGATCAGCGACGACGTGAAGCATGCCGGCATCACTGTCGAAGACCAAGTCGCCCGCTCTAAGGGCTCGCCCGAATCCTGGGGCGTGTCTGCGTTTGCCGTCCTGTCGCGCAGTGCCTGTTTCCATGGGTTGTTGATGTCTGTTGACGAGGAGCCTTTTCGTCGATAAGCGATAGCCTATCTTGTGGGCTCAAGGCAGGGCATGGCCATGCTGGCGTGCTGCAAACCCATTCCGTTGCGGCTGGGCTTTGCCATACTCCCCGCCTCTGCCCGATTACTTCTCACTTACATCGAACGGTGAAGAGGTCGGCGTACTGGGGTGCTCCTGCGATGCGCAGTGGCGATCCATCGTGCCGTCGTTGAGCTGGAGATATGGGTTGTTTGGCCACGACTGCGCCAACACCGACAAGGGATCCCGCAACAGGTAGCCGTGGAGCCGACGCGACTTCCGGGGACCGACTACCTCGCACGTCCAGATGTTCAGTCCATTGCCCTGTTTGCGGTGCAGATGCAGCTTCTCGAACTGCTTCTGAACCCACTGCCAGTCCGCGACCTTGTCACGCTTCGCCAAGGCACCAACGGCTGGATGTTCCTGTGCATAGCGCTGGAATACTCCGGGACTGACTAAGTACGCGGTATCCGCCACCGTATGCACCAGCGCCTTGGCATCGTTGAGAATCAGGCGGCGGTGGTGGATGCCGTCCTTGAGCCATTGCAGGAAATCCTGGCCCGACGGACTGCCGGCGCCGGGGGGCACGGCCCCTTCCGATCTCTCTTGCTGCAGGTCTGCGGCTTCGATTGCTGACGTTTCTTCAGACAGTGTTGCACCTGCGCCAGACAACGGTGTGGGAGAGACCTCGGGCGTTGTGTTCAACAGCGCCAGCAAGGCATCCACTCCATCGTGCTGGGGCGGTGCCGCTGGAAACGGCATTGCCCTGGAAGCACCAGTTTCCCCTCGGCCCACCTGGTCTTGCGTGGTCGGCTGAGGCTCCGCAGGGACGGCAGGTTCTTCGTCCTGCACGACGACCACCTGCCCGTCGAATGGCGCGGGACGATCTCCCGCGTCCCACACTAGGGCAGGCGACAGGCGCAGGAACGTGAAGGTGTTGGTCCACCCCGCGTGGCTGGTGACCTGGGCCCGCCAGATCGCCTTGCCATCCTGCGTGGGCAGGGCAATGCCGTGCTCCTGCAGGACGTTGAAGACCGCGGTGTTGCTCGAAGGAATGCCGTCCATGCCCTGCGACAGCAGGTGCGCGCGCAGCTTGTCCGAGACCGTCTTGCTCACTAGCCACAGCGCGTCCTGCGTGAGCCAGCCATCCGACGCCTGCGGCTGGTTGAGCTGGAGCTGCTCGCGCAAAAGGTAGCGCAGGCCATCCAGCAGCTTGCGCTGCAGCGCATGGCGGGGCGCAGTCAGCGCCCGGGCGGGATCGCCGCCCAGCGACTGCGCCACCGAAGCCTGATCGGCCTGCACGACCAGCTCGCCGAGCACGCCGGCGTGCTCGTGTTGTCCCGCCAGCACGTAGAGCAGCGGGGACCACAGGTCCGGAAATCCGCTCAGCCAGTCCAGGATGCCCCTATCCAGCACGCGCATGTACAGCAGTCCGGCGGCGGCACCGTGCAATCGGTACTCGCGCCCCTGGCGGTGGCGAAACCGGTACGGTTGCCGTAGCGGGCCGTGCCAGGGATGCCAGATGCTGCCATCGCCGTGTTCGACTTCGAGGTCGACCGCGATCTTGCCGATGTCGTGCAGCAGCGCGGCGTAGGCGACGCCAGCGGTCCAGGCTTCTGCCTGGGCGGCCTGCGCTTCGGGTGTGGCCCCGGCCGGCAGCAGGTGCGACTGCCGCAGCTTCAACGCATAGGCCACGATTTCCAGCCCATGGTCCAGCATGCCGCCGGGGTGGGCGTGGTGGTGGCTCTCGGAGGCAGGAAACAGTTGCACCAGTTCGGCATAGCGCTCCAGCGGCCCGAGATAGAGCTGGCCGAATTGCGCGCGCGAGAGCGAGGTGCGCTGCCAGATGTGCTCCAGCAATCGCTGCCGGCGCGCGGGCGCCAGCAGGGACCGTGCCGACTGCGGCAGCATGCAGCCCTGCGGCGCGTGGTGCGGGACGGCGGCGGTCGGGGCGGGCGCTGCCGGGAATTTCCCGCTACCGCGCTGAAATAGCTTGAACATGGAACGTCCCATCGTTGCGATCGCGGGGCACGCCGGTTGAAACCTGCGAAGAGGCGTGGCGATCGCAGAATGGCGCGCGGCATCTGCCGTGTCCTGACGGAATGCGGCCATCCGGGGTGCCGGTAACTTGCGCGCCATGGGCCATTGCCCGCTTTCAGTCCTCTGCGGTGGCTCCTCGATGTCTCGCAGGCCGCCAGCAAATCAGCCACGCCGCGGCGGCGACGGCGCACAGGATCCACCACGCCGCGGCATAGCCACCGGCGCGATCGATGCTCCATCCAAAGGCCAGTGGAAGCAGGGCAATGGACACCTGATTGATCGCCATCCCGGTACCGAGTGCCTTGCCCGCGTGGTTGGCCGAGGCGCTGTCGGCGAGCCAGACCACCCAGGGCCCGTACCAGCCGAAGCCGAAAAAGCCAGCGGCCCAGGCGAGGGCCATCAAGCAGGCCTGCGGCGTAGAGGGAGGAAGCAGGGCGGCGCCGGCCATGGTGGCGGCGCATCCCAGGGCACATCCACCGACGATGGTCCGGCGTTGGTCGGGACGCCGGTCGCTCGCACGCGCCAGAACGATGCGGCCCGCGGCTCCCGCCAACTGGGCTTGGAACAGCAAACCAACACCCGTGGCCAGCGGCAATGCGAAGCGCTGCAACATGAACAGTCCCCAGTACACGCTGATGGCGGTTTGCCCCAGCACCAGCAGGGCGCCCACGAGCATCGGGGCCGACGAGCCGGGTTCCGCTATCCGCCGCACTGGGGTTGCCCCTGGCTCCGCAGTCGGCCCGGCGCGGTACACCCACGCGAACGCCATGCCGGCCAGTCCCATCAGCAAGGCGGCCCCGCCCATCGCACCCCGCCAGCCGACGTTCCCGAGCAGTGCTGGAAAGAACAGCGCTGCCAGCGCGCCTCCGAGGGGCAGCGCCGCCTGGCGGATGCCCATCGCCAGCCCGCGCTGCGCGGGTGGAAACCAGCCATGGACCACCCGGCTGCCGCCCGGCTGGATGGGGCTGTAGCCGATGCCCAGGAGCACCATGGCGGCAACGCAGGCCGGGTAGCTTCCCGCCAGGCCAAGCAGCGCCATCGCGCCGGCCACGGTGCACATGCCGGCGGTGACGGGCCACCGCTCGCCCTGGCGGTCCAGGACACGGCCCGCCAGCCAGAGGCCGGGGATGGTGGTGGCGCCGCAGAGTGTGGCCAGCAGGCCGAGCTGGGTATGGGTCAGCCCGAGCCGCTGCTGTGCGAATGCGCCCCACGCCCCGATGCCCTGCGTTCCCAGCGCCGCGCACAGCTGCGCGCTGGTGGAGGCCATCAGAATCTTCCAGCGGGTGTGCATGGGGTCGCTCGCGGTGAGGCCCGGCCGATCGGTGCGCGGCCCGCACCGTGCCAGGATCAGGCCACGGCTTCCAGTGCGGAGCGGTCGTGGGCTTCCTGCAGCTGTTGCATCAGCACGTCGTAGTGGTCGGCCATGTTCTCGATCAGTTGCCGACTCGATCGGTGGAGCAGATCCCAGTCGGGCTCCTGCCGCGCCGCGGCCGCGTAATCCTCCAGTCCGCGCACCAGCGCCGCGAAATGCCCGCTCTCGGTCGTCCCCAGGTGGTCGTGGATGAACTGCAGGTCTTCCTTCATGCCCTCCTGACTGCGCCCCAGAACGTCGCGGCGCCAGACCACGAAGCGCGGGGCCGCGTAGGCGAACTCGCCGTGGTTGTAGAGCTCCTCGGGCAGCGAGCGGGTGATCGCGACACCCAGGTCTTCCCCGTTCTCGCGGTAGCGGCGCGATGCGTTGAGGTAGGCCTTGGCTCCGGCCAGCCGATAGCGGTCGAGCTTCCAGGCGTCGTCGCCCGTGAGGCCGGTGGCGAAGCGGTCGTACAGCACCTGGTGGTTCGTCGTGCCGATGCCCACGTCCTCACGCGACACCTCGGAGACCCGGGTGGCGGTGCGGAGCAGCAGCACCTGCCGGTCCTGTGGCGCCTGCTCGGCCTGCTCCAGCACCCGGAACGCGAGCGCACAAAAGCTCGCCGACCCGATGCCGGGGCTGCGCCAGTTGTGAAAGAAGATGCGCCGGGCATTGGGGTGCCAGGCCACGGCGCCGAAGCGATCAAAGAAGGCCTCGATGCGCTGCAGGCTGTCGCTGCTGTCGCGGTAGGAGTCGTACAGGGCTTGCCGAGCACGCGGGTGGTGAACCAGGCTGATCTCCTGGTCCACGATCGCTTGGATGGTCTTCATGGGTGCGGTCCTCTGCCGTCGCGTGAGAGTGGCCACGTGCCAGCACTCCGTGCGCTGCCGTGGCTGTGGGGCCGCATCCGGAGGGGTGGGCCGAGGAACGGCACCTCGGATGGCGACTCGCTGCTGCGACGTTAGGCGCCGGCGAAAGGGGCTTCCATCGGGATTTCCTGAGACGCGTGTGCGTTATTTCGTACAGGCCGGTGCGTCGGCATCGCGCCCGTTCTGCGCGCGCAGTTGTGCGGTGGACAGGCCCCATGCCCGCTTCAAAGCCTTCGTGAGGTAGGAACCGGACTCCCATCCCACCTGCTGGGCGATGGACAGCACCGATCCATCGGTGTGCTCCAGCAGGTAGCGTGCCCGCTCCAGGCGCTTGGCTTGCTGGAAGGACAGCGGCGATTGCCCGTATTCGATCCGGAACAACCGCTCCACCTGCCGCCGCGAAAGCCGCTGGCTTTGGGCGAAGGCGTCGAGACCCAAGGGTCGATCCAGGTCCGTCTCGATGTGGTCGGCCAGCAGGGCGGCGATGTGCCGCGAGGAGCGCGGCTCCGCGTCTAGGAGCGGATGCGCGCAGAGCCGGGCGGCTTCCATCACCACCGCGCCGCACCAGGCGGCCGTATCGACGTCCAGGCCGCGATTGTCGATGTCGAGCAGACGCCGGGACAGGGCGCCCAGCGCCGCGCTGCCCGTGCGCAAGCCCTGTGGTGGGCGTTCGATCCGTTGTGCGCCCAAGGCGGTGGCCCAGAACTCCGGATCGACGTAGATCGCCAGGTGCGTTTGTCGGAAGGTCTGGGCGGCGGTCGCGTGCGCGGCGTCCGGGCCGAGCCAGAGGAAGTCGCCGGGCGACGACTGCAGATGGCGCTCCCAGGCGTCCACGATCTCGAACCGCCCCTGCATCGGTACGAACAGCATGTCGCAGTCGTGCGTATGGGGGGAGGCCGAATACCCCTGGCGGTGGTCGGCCACCAGTGCTGCGCCGTGGCGCAGGCGTTCCCGAAAGGGCGACACCCGCAGCCCCTGGGTTCCCAATGCTTGTTGCATCTCCGTCCCCTGTCGCGATCGTGCTGGGCGGTGTCGCAATTGGCGGCGCACCGCGATCGGCGTTCGCGAAAAATCAGTTGCAGCGTTGCACCACTGCTTTCTGAAGGAATTGCCATGATCCATCGACTCTCGCGCTTCTTGCGCAAAGACCCGCGCCAAGGCCTGCTGTCCGTCTGCGCGGCGCTGGCGGGCGCCATCTCCGTCTGCGTTCCCGCCCCGGCGCTGTCGCAGGACTACCCTAGCAAGCCCGTCACCATTGTGGTCCCGTTTCCCGCTGGCGGGGGCACCGATGTGGTTTTTCGGTCGATCTCCGCGAAGCTCCAAACCGCGCTCGGCGGTGCTCCTGTCATCATCGAAAACCGCGCCGGTGCCGGCGGCACCGTGGGCACGGCCTCCGCAGCCAAGGCGCCCGCGGACGGCTACACCCTGATCGCTGCCACCACGACCACCATCGCCTCGGCGCAGGCGGTGTACCCCAAGCTCGGCTACGACCCGACCACCCTGGCCCCCATCGGCCTGATCGGTACGACACCGTTTGTTCTGGTCACCGCACCGCGTTTTCCCGCCAAGGGCCTGGCGGATTTCATTGCCTATGCCAAGGCGCACCAGGGCGCCGTCAACTACGCGAGCATCGGCAACGGCAGTGCGAGCCATCTGGTCGCAGAGCTGTTCAAGCAACGGGCCGGCGTGGAGATGACGCACGTGCCGTACCGCGGCGCGGGACCGGCGCAGACCGACCTGATGGCCGGCCAGGTGCAGGTACTGTTCGACAACCCCACGGCGCTCGTGCAACAGGTGCGCGCGGGGCGCATGCAGGCCCTGGCGATCACCGAGCCTTCGGCCGTGTTCCAGGATCTGCCCACCTTCGCGGCGGCGGGCATGCAGGGTTTCAGTCCCGAGCTTTGGTATGGCCTGATGGCACCGGCAGCGACGCCGCAGCCGGTCATTCAGCGCCTGCACGCGGCGCTGAGCCGGGTGCTGGAGGACCGGGAAGTCCGGGCCGATCTGCTCGCCCGCGGCGTGGCCCCGGCTGCCGGAACGCCCCAGGCGTTCGCGCAGCGGATCCGGGCCGACATCGCCCTGTGGGGCGGCATTGCCCGCTCGGTCGGGGCCAAGGTGGAGTGAGCCCGATGCAGTCCGAGAATGTCATTCCCACCGGTACACGTACCCGTGCCCCTCTGGTGCGTGTCTTCACCATCAATGGCGATCCGCGGGGCGGCAACCCCGCGCCGGTCTGGCTCGATGCAGACGCCATGAGCGACGTCGAAATGCAATCGCATGCGCACGCCAGCGGCCATGAGTCCGTCTTCGTGCGCGCGTCCAGCGACGGCGCGCACCGCTGGCACATGCGCTACTTCGTGCCCTTGCACGAAATGGAAATGTGCGGCCACGCCACCATCGCCGCGCTGTGGCTGCTGTACGAGCAGGGCAGTTGGGACGGAGAGCCGGTGGCGATCCGCACCGCCAGCGGGACGGTGCGCGGGCGCAAGGTGGATGGCCGCATCGAGATCAGCCAGCCTCCGGCATCGATGCGGTTGCTGGGCGAGGGGCACGCCGAATCGATTGCGCAGTGCCTGGGCGTGCGGCCCTCGCAAATCGTCGATGGCGTGCTGAATGCCTCGACCAGTCGGGCGAAGACGCTCGTCCGGCTGGACAGCATGGCCACGCTCCATGGGCTTCGCGTCAACGCCGCGCAAGTCCCCGAGGTCTGCGAGCGCATCGGTTCGACGGGGTTGTATCCCTATGCCGTGGCGAGCGCAGAACCGCGGGACGTGCACTGCAGTGCGCGGCAGTTTCCCAAGGCCTCCGGCTATCTGGAAGACCCCGCCACGGGTATCGCCGCCGCGGCGCTGGCCTGGGGGCTGCGCCGCATGGCGCTGGTCGGGCCGAGGTCCGCTGTTGTCACCGTACGGCAGGGGGAGGCCATGGGGTCTCCCTCCCAGATCACGGTGCGGATGCCCGCGGTGACGCAGGAGGCCGAGGGCTGCTGGGTGGGGGGCGAAGCGCTCCTGGAGAAGGATTGGGGAGGGCAATGGATATGAACCGCGTCGCTTCCGAAGCCGACCGACGGCTCGACGCACTGGTGGCGGGAGAACCGGAGTTGCACCCATCGGGCCGCTACAGCAGCTTCTTCCAGATCGGCGACTGCCTGGTGTCCAGCGGCGTGGTCGGGCGGCAGGGCGGTGCGATCATCGCCGGCCCCTTGCGGGGTGCCGAGGACGTGCCCATCGGCGAACGCGCCGCTGCCGCCGCGGTGGTGCTGATCCTGCGCGCCGCGCAAAAGGCGCTGGGCACCCTGGATCGGGTCGATCGGGTGGTCGCGCTGCAGGGCTTCATCAGCAGCACCGCGGACTTCCGGGACCACGTGCGGGTGATGGACGCGGCATCGGCCTGCCTGCAGGAGGTGCTGCCGCAATCGCCACTGCCCGCGCGCACGACCGTGGGCGTGGCGTCGCTGCCCGGTGGCGGTGCGGTCGAGGTGGTCATGGTGCTTGCGACCCGCGACCTCCCGGATTGAAGGAGGTCGGTATGGTCGATCCGAAATGGGGCGCCTACACCGCCGATGCCCTCGTGCACTATCCGAGCGGCCTGGGCCAGATTCCACTCAGCCTGATCCACGCCTTCGGTTTGCAAAAGCAGGCGAGCGCGCGGGCCAATGCGCACCTGCGGGAACTGCCGGCGCCCATCGCCGATGCCATTGCGCGTGCTGCGCAGGAAGTGGCTGCGGGCGCGTGGGACGCGCAGTTTCCGCTGGGGCCGTGGCAGGCGGGCGATGGCAACCAGACCCACATCAACGTCAACGAAGTGATCGCGTGCCGGGCTGCCGAACTCATGGCCGAAACCAACGCCGGGTCAACCGGCACCGCGCCGGCAGCCAGCATCCATCCGCTCGACCACGCCAACCGCAACCAGTCCTCCAACGACAGCTGGCCGAGCGTGGTGCACATCGCACTCGCCCAGGCGCTGCAGGTGCCGTTTGCCGCCTCGCTGGATACCTTGGTGACGGCACTGGACACCTTCGCGGCCCGGCATCGGGAAACGGCCAAAGTCGGGCGCACCTTCCTGCGTGATGCGCATTGCACGACGATCGGCATGGAGTTCGGCGGGTTCGCGGCCCTGCTGCGGGGCTGCCAGGCCCTTCTGGCGACCGCCTGTGAGCCGCTGTGGGCGCTGCCTCAAGGGGGCGGGGCGGTGGGCAATGGGGCAGCGATCCATCCAGGCTTCGGGGCGCGCTTTGCCGAGGAACTGCGAACGTTGACGGGCATCCCTTTCCAGGCGGCGCCGCAGCCTTGTACGGCGCAGGTGGTCGATACTGCGTTGCTGCGTGTATGGGGCGGACTGGTGGAGATCGCGGTGGTGTGCCTGAAGCTCTGCCGCGACATCGAACTGTTGGGGTCGGGACCCGCTTGCGGACTCGGCGAACTGGCGTTGCCTGCGCTCGGGCCAGGCTCGTCCAGCATGGCCGGCAAAATCAATCCGACCCACGCTTCCATGCTGGAGATGATGTGCATGCGGGTGCTGTCGGACCACGCGATGGTCTGCACCTCGTTGTCGAGCGCGCGTCTGCAGCTCAACACGACCTACTTGCTGGCTGCCTGCGTGACGGTGGATGCGGTCGAGACGCTGGGGCAGGGGATGTGGTTCTTCGCATCCCGGTTGATCGACCGGCTGGAGGTGGATCGGACGCAGTTGGCGGCGCAGGTGGAGGCAGGGCCAAGTGCACGCTACCTGCGATCCCGGGAGGAGGGGTATGACGCAATCGCGAGGCAAGGTGTTCGGTGACTGAAACTTCGTGGTATTTGCACAAGTCCGGTCGCATTCGCCCGCTGGGGGAAATTGCCGTCTGGTTCGTCTTATCTAAAGAGGTACCCCCGGTACGTGCTGACGATCCTGTCGCATCGTGTTGGAGGAATCTGGACCAAAATCCAAAGAGGAACCAGAGTCAGCACATGGACAACGAAAAAGACCAACCTTCCACGCCTTCCCGTGCCCAGTTGCGCGAGCTTGCTGCCCAGGGGCGCGAAACCATCGCGGTGTATGAAGGAGGAAGGGCGCTCAGCGTGTTGCTGTGGACGTTGGCGCTTCTGTGTGTGGTGCCTGGTTTGGCAATGCTGTCATTTGCTCGGCAGGGTGGGCTTTTGGTCGCCTTGGCGTTCTTACTGATCGGCATTGCTTTTGGAGCGCTCGGAAGGGCATTAGGCCGTCGCCGCAAAGTTCCTTTCCTCACGCTCGGGGAGCAGGGACTGCACTACGCCGATCTGACGCAGCCGATACCGTGGACCGCGATCGAAAATTACCGTGTAGGTGCGGGCAGTCATCGCGGCGAAAACCTAATCGTGTTCGTCGACCTGTCCCAAGGCTACGAGGTTCCGCTCAGGGATAAGAACGTGACGAGTGCTTGGCAAAGCGTCCGGAGCGCTTGGTACAACGCCAAAGAACATTGGATCATCTTCAAGGCGACCGGCGTGCGTGGTATGACCAATCCCGAACTGGTCGAGCATCTATCGACGTACTGGCAGGCCGGTCTCGCCCGCGCGCAGCTCGCGAACCCGGACGAGTCGCTGGTGGGCTGAGCATCAAGGCGCAGCCAGCGACTTGCGTGACGCGCCTGGCTGCAGCGTGGGGCGTGAAGAGGCAGGTACTTGCTATCCGGCCGAGCTCTTTGGCGAGTGCCACCGTTTGGACGCTGAGGGAGGGTGCGGACAGCCTTTTCCCTTTTCAAGGTAGAGCCTTTCCCCTTGCTGCCCCTTCCATTCCTTTTACCCTTTGATGCGATTGGTCTGTTGTGGCTACCGCAACGGCATAGGGGGGTTGCGAACTCGCGTGGGAGTTGTAGGATATACACCAGAAATGTATATCTTTTGAGGGGCGAACATGCAAGTAGCCAAGTGGGGCAATAGTCTGGCAGTGCGCCTGCCTGCGAGCCTGGTGGAGGCCCTGGAACTGCGAGAGGGCGATGACATCGAAATCGTCGTGGACGAGCCGCGCCTTTTCGCGGTGCGCAAGAAGCCAGGTTCGGAAGCTTTGCTGGAACGGTTACGCGCTTTTCGCGGCAAGCTGCCGGCAGACTTCAGGTTCAACCGGGAAGAGGCCAATGGCCGGGGCTAGCGCCAAGATCTTCCTCGACAGCAACGTGGTGCTCTACCTGCTGTCCGAGGACTCCGCGAAGGCGGATGATGCTGAAAAGCTTCTTCAGCGGCGGCCGATCATCAGCGTACAGGTGCTCAACGAAGTCACTCACGTCTGTGTGCGCAAGCTCAAGATGGGGTGGGGTGAAGTGGGGCAGTTCCTTGCGCTGGTGCGAGAGTTCTGCAAAGTCGTGCCTCTCACGGTCGACGTGCACGACCGGGCTCGGCAGTTGGCCGAGCGGCACCAGCTCTCGTTCTACGATGCCTGCATCATTGCGGCGGCGGCCATCGAAGGCTGTCAGACCCTGTATACGGAAGACATGCACCACGGCCTGATCATCGAAGAAAGCCTTTCGATCCGGAATCCCTTCAACACCTGACCCAACGATTGCAGGAGGGCACCATGATGGCTACCTCTTACTCCAAGTCAACACTGAGCCGGAGGGCTGGACGTGCTGCGGCGCGGGTATGGTGTTGGCTGCTGTTTCGGAATCAGCAGTTCCAAGGATGGATGGTTGGCGCCGGTATGCCGTCGGGTGTGGCGAGGGTGGTAGGCACTGTAAGCCTGCTGATCGTGGTAGGGATGCTGTTCTATGTAGCGTTCTGGCTGGGTATTGCCGTGCTCGCCACAATGGCTGTCGTTTGTTTTGTAGGTTGCATTGATGCATTCGACACTACTGAGGAAACTCGCTGGCGAGACGGCGTGGCCGGATATGGCCTGTACAGGGGCGAAATCCGAATTGATCCGGGTGAGCAAGAGGAACCGTGAGCGATAGCGGTTACTTCGACCGCATAGACTTCGCAGCGTTGATTGCAACGTCGCCCCCCTTGCTTCCCGCAGATCTCGCGCCTTCGGTGCCGGTCGTGAGCAGCTGGGCGATATTGCCGGCGCGAACGCCGGCCCAACCCAGTGCCGCAACCCAGAGGCTGGGTAGCACGATGAACATCATGGCCATTACGAAGTTGATGAGCATATCGCCGAAGGCATTGTTCAGTCCGAGCAGAGGATTGAAATTGCTGTGCGGAGAGCTCCATCCATAGAGCGCATCGAGGATGGTGCTATCAAGCCAGCGGGCCAACTGGAACCAAAAATCCACGTAGAACAGCGCGAACTGCACGCAACTCATCGTCACCACGGCCTTGAGTTCGTAAGTGCCGAATAGCAGTACGAGAGGGATGCAGATGACCATCGCCATCTTGAGAAACGACAGAACCATCGGCAGCGCCTGCCTTACCACATCCATCGCCGGAAAGAACCCGATCGAGCCCGCTGCCAGGCCGATGTCAGCTGCGCCGCGCGTCACGATGTTGGGTAGTGTCATGTCCACCTGACCGCCGTAGTCGGCGTAGGCCTGTCCTTGGTTCATTGTCTGCTGCCGAGGCGCGGCGATCGCGCGGATGATCGCATCGTCCGCTTGCTGACGGGATATGAAACCCGCCCATCGCCCAATGCGCGACAGCAGATCGGGATCCACCTGGGCGAGCAAACGGCTGCGCAAACCTTGGTCGCCGTCCGACCACCATTGCCGGCAGGTTGGATAGCCTCCTCCGTTGTCCACCTGGGCTAGGCCTGCATCGCGCGTTGCGTTATAGGGCCAGGCGGAGCGCGGTGTCTGCGAGTGGTAGGTGTCGTAGAACCCGTCGGTTCCCAGGAAGTAGGCCGATCCAATCCAGGTCACATCGTTCATCTGCGTGTCGGAGAGCGCTGGCCGCCCCATGAAGAGTTTTGCCCGCGCAGGCCCGTAACAGTCATGGGTGAAGTCGGCCACCTCCTGAGCGAGTACCGGATCGTTGATGCGTGTGCTATCGATGTCCATGCGTATCTGCCGCAGGTCCGTGCCGCACGGGATGGCAGCGACCGCCGCGCCGGTAACCGCCTTCGAGATCGCATGCATGAAGAACCACCAGACCGGCACCTGCGCACTCTGGTTGTTGAGCGTAGTGAAGGCATTGGACCATCGGGTGTCCTGCGGCGTCGCTACATCCACCTTGCACTGCGTGGAGCGCGTGGCATCGAACTGGATCGTAGAGAGATTGACGTTGATGAAGGGTATGCCGGCGAACATGATGACCACGATGGCGACCCACACGCGGTTCTCGATACGGGCCGCTGACAGGACCCCCTTATTCCCCTCGTCGGCCCCCTCGGTTCGCGCACGGAGCCATTCTTGGATGACGATGGACACGAAGGGCAGGGCGAACACGCCGCTGGCGACCAAGATGTGCCAGATGCCGTTGTGAACGATCCAGCCGACCAGAGTTAGGTAGTACTCCAGGTAGTCTGTGGTGTAGAGCGTCATGGGGCCTCAGCGTCAATAGTGACCTGTTGGCATGATGGAGGCCGCGAAGGTCGCTTGCGCGAGGCAATGGGTTCGGGTCTGGAACCGCATTGAAACTGGTCGCCGACTCTCAGAGCCGCGTTGAAGCAGTCGGGACAATCGCAGAGTGACCGCGCTGGATTTTTCAGCGTCCAGGCGGTTTCCTAGAGTTGCACGGGAAAGGTTGGGCCATCGCGGCGACAGGCCCATCAAGCGGCCCGGTACAACCACCGTACTTGCGTACTCCTAAATAGGCTGAAATTGCGATTCGACCGGCCAAGCAATGGCGAGAGCCGCACATGCGTTAAGTGGGTGTTGCCGAGCAGGTGCTTGAGCTGGAAGAATGGGGTTATAGAGTCCTCATAGAGTCGTTACTGCAGTTGCGAGACATCATCGGCGAGCAGCAACTTGCCCTCGCGGTCAACGCGCAGTAGTCGCGAGTTGCCGCCGCGCGCCACCAGGATGATGTCGACGCAGTAGTCGCGCTCGCTGGCATTTGGATCTGGCCGAATCCCACGGGAATAGACAACTATTCGCTCAAAAGTGTCTGCAACCAACTGGCGTGCGCGTAAACGCGCAGCCACGTCCTGTGCTTCGACGCCGATGGCGAGCTCCCGCCAAGCTTCTTCTGTGCCCTCCACATCCTTGCGGCTCAAGCTGGCTAATTCTTGCTCTGCGTCTCGCAATGCCTTCTCGGCATCTTGTAGTTCTGTCTCAAGTACGCGGGCGCGGCGCGCAAACACCTGCGGTGTTCCCTCAGCTTCGCTGGCCAGCATGGCGTCCGTCACCTTCTCCAACTGCTCGTTGATGTCATTAACCTTTGCGCGAGCGGCTGCCATCTTGGTGCGCGGCAATTCGGCGCGGTCGGTGCCAAAAAGCGCCTGCAGGTTGATGAGGTCGCTGCAGTAAGCCATCAGTGCCCGCTCCACAGGTGCCACGCTGGTGCTGGCCTGGACGGTACAGCCTCCGCCGTACGCGGCGTTTGATGCACACAGAAGTCTGCGATAGCAGTCGCGGATGCGCCCATCCGGCAGGCGCTTTTTTGTGGCCAGGTTCTGCCCAGCCATGGGACGACCGCAGTAGCCGCACACCGTGATCCCGAGGCCAGTGATTACGTGTGGCAGCTCGCCCTTTATCCGCCGGCGACCGCTTTGTGCTCCTACACGCTGGAGCTCGTCCCATTCAGATGCGCTCAGGACGGCTGGGTAGTAACCCTCCAGCATGTACTCCTCCCCATCAACCTTTACCGGTTTGGTCCCTATCAACTGAGGCATCTTGACCAGGCGGTACACCTGCGGTGAATGATTTTCGTCGCTTGTGCTGTACATCTGAAGGCCTTCAGCGTCCAAATTTTGCACGATGCGCTTGCCGCCAAATCCCTGCACATACAGTGCGACGGCCCTGCGCACTGCAGCAACGCGCTCCGGGACCAGTTCCCATCCGTTGTTGGGCCCACTTGGTGCTTCGTGCAGCCAGTCAGGGTCATGTCCCTGACGGATGCGGCCACGATACGTTCCGGCCCTCCAGCCCTCGCACAACCGGCGGATGCTTGCTTTCACGCGCTTGCTCTTGGTATCGCTTTCTTCGTGGGCGCGGATCATCACTAGCAGGCTGTAGACAAGGTCCATCGGATTCGCCTTCAGGCGCTCTCTGCTGTAGGCCTTTCCGTCGCTTGCTGTGACTACCGTGATGCCGGCATTTACAATCTGGGCCAGTTGCGCCTGGGCCTGGATCGGCTCTGCGCGTGAGAGCCGGTCTAGCCCCTCGACGACAAGTACAGAGCCCTCTGCGATCCGCCCGGCCTCAATCCCCTCCAGGAATGCCCCGAGCGCCCCTGATTTAACGTGCCGCTGGTGATAGGCTGATAGGCCTTCGTCCAGCATGGTGAGCTTGTTGTCCAGTTGCAGTCCATGCTCTGCTGCCCATCGGGCTGCGTATGCCTCCTGGCGTTCGCGGCTGTGGCCAGCGGCCTGGCGCGGGTCGGAAAAGCGCATGTAGCTATAGACAAGACCTTTCAAAATTCACCCCCACATGACCGAAACGATTGCACAAGCCGCCCGTCAGCCGCGTATAGGTATGGTATCCCTTGGGTGCCCCAAAGCCCTGACCGACTCCGAACTGATCCTCACGCAGCTGAGCGCCGAGGGCTACCAGACCTCCAAGACTTTCGAAGGTGCCGATCTCGTCATCGTCAACACCTGCGGCTTCATCGACGATGCGGTCAAGGAAAGCCTGGACACCATCGGCGAGGCGCTGGCCGAGAACGGCAAGGTCATCGTCACCGGCTGCCTGGGTGCGCGGTCCGGCGACGGTGGCGGGAACCTGGTGCGGCAAATGCACCCCAGCGTGCTGGCCGTCACCGGCCCCCATGCCACGCAGGAGGTGATGGATGCCGTTCACCTCAACCTGCCCAAGCCGCACGACCCGTTCATCGACCTGGTGCCGGGCAGCTTCGGTGTGGCGGGCATCAAGCTCACGCCCAAGCACTACGCATACCTCAAGATCAGCGAAGGCTGCAACCACCGCTGCACCTTCTGCATCATCCCCTCCATGCGCGGCGACCTCGTCTCGCGTCCCATCGGCGATGTGCTGAGCGAGGCCAAGGCTTTGTTCGAAGGCGGCGTGAAGGAACTGCTGGTCATCAGCCAGGACACCTCGGCGTTTGGCGTCGATGTGAAGTACCGCACGGGTTTCTGGGACGGCAAGCCCGTCAAGACCCGCATGCTGGAGCTGGTGCAGACCCTGGGCGAGATCGCCGAGCCCTACGGCGCCTGGGTGCGCCTGCACTACGTGTACCCCTACCCGAGCGTCGATGAGGTCATCCCCCTCATGGCCACGGGCAAGGTGCTGCCGTACCTGGACGTGCCGTTCCAGCACAGCCACCCGGACGTGCTCAAGCGCATGAAGCGCCCCGCCAGCGGCGAGCGCAATCTGGAGCGCATCCAGCGCTGGCGCGAGACCTGTCCCGAAATCGTCATCCGCAGCACCTTCATCGCCGGCTTTCCGGGCGAGACCGAAGAAGAGTTCCAGCACCTCCTGGACTTCGTGCGCGAGGCGCAGATCGACCGTGCAGGCTGCTTCGCCTACAGCGACGTGAACGGCGCGGTGGCCAATGAACTGCCCGGCATGCTGCCCCTCGAGTTGCGCGAAGAGCGCCGCGCGCGCTTCATGGCCGTGGCCGAGGAAGTGTCCGCCGCCAAGCTGCGCAGCCGCGTGGGCGCCACCATGCAGGTGCTGGTCGACTCCGCCCCCGCGCTGGGCAGAAAGGGCGGCACCGGCCGCACCTATGCCGATGCGCCCGAGATCGACGGCGTGGTGCACCTGCTGCCGCCTGAGAAGATCAGCAAGACGATGAAGGTGGGCGAGTTCACCCGGGCCCGCATCGTCGGCACGCAGGGACACGACCTGGTCGCACTGCCGATCTGACCCGAGGTGGCGCGGGACCCGCGCGGGCGGTCGCCGCGGCGGGCGCGGGCCTGATGGCAGGTACCGCCCATCGCGCCATGCCATGGCGGCGATTGATCACTCGCCGCATAGTCCGAGCGCGCCGCCATGGCAACCCCACGCCGTCTATCTGCGCAATAGGCGCGGCGCCATGCCGTCGCGTGCCTGCTGCGGGACCGGGCTACGTATCATCGAGCTCCCATGCCCATGTTCCCCTTGCCGCGCACCGCCACCGCGCCTTTCTGCCCATCCGAAGTCAAGGGCAGCGTCCAGGTGGACCCTGGTCTCCCGTTTTCCAAAAAGCTGCTGCGCTACGCAGGGCCGGGCCTGCTGGTCTCGGTGGGCTACATGGACCCCGGCAATTGGGCGACGGACATCGAGGCCGGCTCACGCTTCGGCTACGGGCTGCTCTTCGTCGTGCTGCTGGCGAGCCTCGCCGCCATGCTGCTGCAGACCCTGTGCGTGCGACTGGGGCTGGTGGCGCGCCGGGACCTGGCCCAGCTGTGCCGCGAGCGCTATTCCCCCGCCGTGAACCGGTGCCTCTGGCTGGGAGCGGAACTGGCGATCGTGGCCTGCGATTTGGCCGAGGTGCTGGGCAGCGCGCTGGCGATGCACCTGCTGTTCGGCGTGTCGATTCCGGTGGGTATCGCCATCACCGCCTTCGACACTGTGCTGGTGCTGGGCTTGCAGGGCGCGGGGTTCCGGCGAGTGGAGGCCATCGTGCTGGCGCTGGTGGCCACCATCGCTGCGTGCTTTGCAGTGGAGCTGGCGTTCTCGCAGCCGATCTGGTCGCAGGTGGCGATCGGCTTCGTGCCCAGCCTGGAGCGGCTGCAGCAGCCTGGGGCGCTGTACCTGGCCATCGGCATCGTGGGCGCCACGGTCATGCCGCACAACCTGTACCTGCACTCGTCCATCGTGCAGACCCGGCTGGTGGCCGACACCGATGCGGCGCGGCGCGAGGCCATTCGTTTCTGCACCTGGGATGCCGTGGTGTCGCTGTCGCTCGCGCTGCTGGTGAACGCGGCCATCATGGTGCTGGCCGCCAGTGCCTTCCACCACAGCGGCCACCGCGACGTGGCCGACATCGCCGACGCCTACCACCTCATCGAACCCCTGGTGGGAAGCGCCCTCGCGGCTGCGCTCTTCGGCATCGCTCTGCTGGCCTCGGGCCAGAGTTCGACCTTCACGGGCACCATCGCCGGGCAGATCGTGATGGAAGGATTCCTGGACCTCAAGATTCCCTGCTGGCAGCGGCGCCTCATCACGCGGGGCCTGGCGCTGGTGCCGGCTTTCGTGGGCGTGTGGTGGCTGGGCGATGCGGGTGTGGGCAAGATGCTGGTGCTCAGCCAGGTGGTGCTGAGCTTTCAGCTGCCCTTCGCGATGTGGCCGCTGATCCGGTTCAGCAGCAGCCCCGAGGTGATGGGCCGCTTTGCCACCGGACGAACCCTCCGGCTGGCGGCCTGGGGGCTGTTTGCCGTGATCTCGCTGGCGAACCTCTGGCTGGTGACGGCGGTGTTCGCCTGAGAGAGGCCGTTTCCGCCAGAAGCTGCCGCTGCGGCCCCCTGCTTGATTGGTCGGCTCAGTTGGTCGGATAGGCCGTCAGCAGGATCCATTTGCCGCCGACCACTTCGAAGTCGAGCTGGATGTTGGAGAACTGCGATTTCGTCTTGGTGGTGCATTCGCCGTTGGCGTTGGCAGCGGTGCAGTTGAAGCCGCCGATCAGGTCTTTTTTCAGCACGCTGTAGACCGTCACCTTCTGCCGTGCATGCGTGCCGGAGCAGTCGACGGCCGTGCCTTTGTATTTTTTCGGGTCCTGGTAGTTGTTCCAGAAGCCGCTGTATTCCCCCACGCTGGAGAACAGCGTCTTGTCCTTCTGGCTGGAGCCCTTGGGCGGCGTCGCGCCGAAGACGTGCTGGTTGAGGTGGCCGCCATCGGCGTTGTTGTTGGCCGAGACGGCGCTGTGCTGCACCGTCGCGATGGCGCGGCATTCCACGGCGTGGGCGGTGCGGCTGAGGCCCGGGGCCATGAGCAGCGCGGCCATGGCGGACAGCGCCAAGGGGGTGGTGGACGAAAAAAAGCGGATCGAATGCATGCGGGCTCCCTGGTGTTATGTAAGGAAATCATTGCCGGAAGGCCTGGCAATTGCCCACCCGAAGCCCCTGTGCCATGGCGGGCCTGGATGCTGGCAAGGGGTGCGCGCCTGTCGGCCTTCCGGTGGCTCCATTCTGGAAAGACTCCCCTTGCAGCGCTCTGAAGATTGCGTGAATCGTCCTGAAATGGGCTGAAGCGCGGCAGCGCACGCTTCGTGCGCGTGGCTATTGCGGCGCTGGGTGGCGTGCGGCCATGCGCCATCCAAAGTTCATCCCTGCCACGGCCATGAGGATGGCGACGGCGCCACCGACCTGCATCGGGCTCAGCCGATGGCCGAAGGCCCACGCGTCCACCCCGATGGCCACGATGGGATAGATGAACGACAGAACGCCCACCATCGACGTCGATAACTTCTGTATGGCGCTGTACAGGAGCGTGGACATCAGGCCCGTGTGAATGAATCCGATCGCCAACAGCAAACCCCAGGTGGGTAGCGTCGATCCGCCCGTCGGGGCCTGGGCGAACGGCAGCAAAAGCAGGGTGCCAACGATCAGCTGGATCAGGACGATCAGGCGGGGCGGCACGCCGCTCAGCCTTTTGGTGATCGCGGCCGCCATGGCGTAGAAGAACGCGGCGGCCAGTGCCAGTCCGACGCCTTCCAGGTAGCCGGAGGGCAGCGCGCCCCACTGTCCACCGCCGACGACGATGAGCACGAGGCCGCCGAACGCGATGCCCAGCCATCCTGCCTGCGACGCGGTCAGCTTTTCTCCGAAGAACAGCGTCCCCAGCGCCACGAGCATGAAGGGCTGGGTGTGGTAGGTCACCGTGGCAATCGCGATGGATGCGTGCGAGTAGGCGGCAAACAGCAGGCCCCAGCTGGCCGCCAGGGCAATGCCGCCGAGTGCGGCCATGCCGGCTTGCCTGCGGCCGATGTTCCATCGCTCTGGCTGGCCCGAAAGGAGACAGAGCATCAGCAGCGCCACGGCGCCGAACGCGCAGCGCCAGAAGACCACCGAAGCCGCGGGTATTCCGGTTTGCAGCACCAGCCAGCCCACCGTGCCGGCGATGACCATGGCGGTGGTCATCTCCAGCGTGCCTGCCGTTTTCGGATGCATGGATCGTCGCCTGTGGTGGATTGCCCAGTCGCCTGGGCAAGGGGTCGGAAGAAAGCGATTCGTTCTTTAAAAAGAACGAACGAGCGGTATGATGAACTTGCTTCATTCGTTCGTCAAGTCGAACGATTGTTCTTTTTAATGAGATAGGATGATCATCCCTTGACCACCAGTTCTTCACCCATCCGCCTGTTGGCCGCGGCCGTGCGCCGCGAGCGCGAGCGCCTCGGCCTGTCGGTGTCCGAACTCGCCAAACGGGCGGCCATCGCCAAATCGACTCTCTCCCAGCTGGAAGCGGGCGTCGGCAATCCGAGCCTGGAAACGCTCTGGGCGCTCGCCACGGCGCTGGATGTGCAGGTGACGCAATTGATCGCCCAGCCCAGAACCCATGTGCAGGTCATCCGGGCCCATGAGGGGGTGGCGCTGGCTTCGGAGCAGGCGAACTACGCGGCGACCTTGCTGGCGGTGTGCCCTGCCGGCGTGCAGCGCGATCTCTACCGCCTGTCGGTCCAGCCCGGCGCACCCAGGACTTCCGAGCGCCACTTGCCGGGCACGGTGGAGCACGTCGTCCTGTGCAGCGGACGCGCCAGGCTGGGGCCGGTCGGCCATCTGGTGGAACTCGGCCCGGGGGACTACGCCAGCTACTCGGCGGATGAAACGCATGTGTTCGAAGCGCTGGAGCCTCAGACGTCGGCGGTCATGCTGATCGAGCACACATGACATGGACTGGCCCAGCGGAAATGAAAAAGGGCACCGGCCGAAGCGGGTGCCCTTTGGGGATCGAAACTCGATCCGGATCGATCAGACGCGCTTGCGGTACTCGCCCGTGCGGGTGTCGATTTCGATCTTGTCGCCCTGGCTCACGAACAGGGGCACGGGCACTTCGAAGCCGGTGGCGATCTTGGCGGGCTTGAGCACCTTGCCGGACGTGTCGCCCTTGACGGCGGGTTCCGTCCAGGTGACTTCGCGTTCCACGCTGGTGGGCAGTTCGACCGAGATGGCCTTGCCGTCGTAGAACACCACTTCGACGGTCATGCCGTCTTCCAGGTAGTTCAGTGCGTCGCCCATGTTCTCGGCTTCGACTTCGTACTGGTTGAATTCGGTGTCCATGCAGACATACATCGGGTCGGCAAAGTAGGAGTAGGTGCACTCCTTCTTGTCCAGGATGACGTTGTCGATCTTGTCGTCGGCCTTGAACACGTTTTCGGTGCCGAAGTTGCCGATCAGGCTCTTGAGCTTCATGCGGACCGTGGCGGCGCCGCGGCCGCCGCGTGCGTATTCGGTCTTCAGGACGACCATCGGGTCCTTGCCGTGCATGATCACATTGCCGGCGCGGATTTCTTGAGCGATTTTCATAGCAGATTGCTGGGCTGGGGTTGAAGCCGCTCTACGCGCCGGGGCGCTGCGGGCGCTGCCTGAGAGGTGCAGCGCAAGGTCCGAGCGCCAGCGCATGTTCCGCGGCGGGATGCGCCGGCCGGTCACTTCGTCAGAAAGTGCCGCCTTGGGTTGGCGCAAAACCGTGGATTTTAGCTTTTTTCGGCCACGAACCCTAGCAGTTGGGTCAACAGATCGTCCTGCGCGAGCAGCCGTGCGCGCGCCGCCTGCACGGTCGCGCGCCATTCCTGCAGCGTGGCGGCGTCCAGGGCGGGCAGGGGACCGTCCTGTTCGAGTCCGTTCCACAGCGCGTGGAAACGCCGCAGCGAAGGCGGCGCCTGGAGCCAGTCGAGGAACGCGTGCAGCTTGGCATGGTGGGCCTGGTCGTCCTGGGGATAGATGTGCCACACGAAGGGCTGGCCGGCCCACAGGGCGCGCACCAGCGAGTCCTCGCCGCGCACGCAGTTGAAATCGCAGGCCCACAGCATCTCGTCGAACGCCGGCTGGGGGCAGGGAGCGAGGTATGAAATCGATAGCAGACTGCCGGCGTCTTGATTGCGCTGGAGGCCATTTCGGTCCTGATTGTCCAGCGCCTGGACGGCTGCCGTTGCGCGGCCGGGGGTGACGAGCAAATGGGCGCCGGCATGCTGCCGCAACCGGTCGAGCAGCGAAGGCAAGGCGGGTGGCTCGTAGCAAAACAGCGAAACGGCGAAGGCCCCGGCCGCCACGCCATGGCGGGCACGCCAGCCGGCGCGGTCGAAGGCGGCCTGGCGGTCCATCAACCCCGGTTCGCGCAACAGCCCACCCGTGCGGCGGGTGAACCCGGGGTAGAAGAACCAGCGCGTGCAGCCCGCGCCGGGGCCCGACATCAGCAGGGAGGGCAGGCGGTGGCTGCGCTCCACATAGCTTTCGGCGCTGAGGTACTCCAGGTTGATCCAAGGGCGTTTTTTGGCCCGATGCCCTAGTGGAATTTGCCATTGATGCTATGAAATCAGGAGCAATCTCGCAGCCGAACGCCTCGATGACCACATCGCCCGCGCCGTCGGGCGGGGCCTGCGCAGGCCAGGGCAGGACCTGCACGCCCGGTGCGCCGGCAGGGGCCATCCAGCCCAGCGCGGTGGCGTCGTCCGTCCACAGGCGGACGGCGTGGCCCCGCCCGGCCAGGTCGGCGGCGAGGCGCCAGCACACGCCGATGTCGCCGTAGTTGTCGATGACCTGGCAGAACAGGTCCCAGCGCAGGGGGGAGGCCACGGGGTGCGCAGGGCTCATGCGCCACCCCCGGCCGGTGCCCGAAGATGCTCCACCAGCAGTTGCGCCACGCGCGACAGCGGCTCCCCGGACCGCACGCACAGCGACAGCTGCCGGTGCGCCCACGGCTCGGCCAGGGTGATGGGCCGCAGGGCCAGGGTCGCGCGGTACAGCTGGGCGCTGCCGCGGGGCAGCACGCCCACGCCCAGGCCCGCGGACACCATGAGGCACAGCGCGTCGTAGCTGGTCACCTGGATGCGCAGCTTGAGCGGCAGGCCCGCTTCGGCCGCCGCGCGGGTGAGCTGGTTGTTGATGGCGCTGCCCGGGTGCACGCCCACGAAGTCGAACGGCAACGCATCGGCCAGCCGCACCGAGCGCCGCCGGGCCAGCGGATGGCCAGCGGGGGCGATCAGCACCAGTTCGTCGGTGCGGTAGGGCAGCAGGGCGACGCGCTCGCCGTAGCTGCCGTGGTTGAGGATGCCCACGTCCGCGGCGTTCTCGGCCACCGAATGGGCGATGGCGCTGCTGATCTGCTCCTGCAGCCGCACCTGGACCTGCGGGTGCGCGGCCATGAAGGCCGGCAGCTCGGCCGGCAGGAACTGGGTGATGGCCGAGATGTTGGCCACCACGCGCACGTGGCCCCGCACCCCGGCGCGAAAGTCGCGCATCTGCAGGGCGATGCCATCGAGTTCGTTGAGCACGCCGCGCGCCATGTTCAGCAGCGCATAGGCCGCGTCGGTGGGCTCGGTACCCCGGTTGCTGCGGCTGAAAAGCTCCACCTGCAGGGTGCCCTCCAGCTCGGCCAGGCGCCGGCTGGCGGCCGACGGGGCGATGTGCTCGCGCGCCGCGGCGCGGGCGATGGCGTTTTCTTCCATCACCGCCACGAACAGGCGCAGGGAAACCGGGTCGAGCTTCATGGGCGCCGATGGTACTGCCGCCGGGCAGCCGGCCATGCCGGTTTGCGATGGCGGCGTCGCGCATCGGGGTTTTGCGGTGGGCGGGGGCCACGGCATGATCCGCGCCATTCGAACGAAGGGACGCGACAGGAATGACGACGACGACGGATACGACAGCAGCCCCCGCCGCCCTGGCCGGGGTGCGGGTGATCGAGATGGGCCAGTTGATCGCCGGGCCGTTTTGCGGCAAGACGCTGGGCGAGTTCGGGGCCGATGTGGTGAAGATCGAGGCGCCCGGCGCGGGCGATCCGCTGCGCAACTGGCGGCTGATCAAGGAAGGCACCTCGGTGTGGTGGCAGGTGCAGTCGCGCAACAAGCGTTCGCTGGCGCTGGACCTGCGCCAGCCGGAAGGACAGGACATCGCGCGCCGGCTCATCGCCGAGGCCGATGTGCTGATCGAGAACTTTCGCCCCGGCACGCTGGAGGACTGGGGCATGTCGCCCGAGGCGCTGCATGCGCTCAACCCCGGGCTGGTGATCCTGCGCATCTCGGGCTATGGGCAGACCGGCCCCTACCGCGACCTGCCGGGCTTCGGAATGATCGGCGAGGCGATGGGTGGCCTGCGCCACCTGACGGGCGAGCCCGGCCGCGTGCCGGTGCGCGTGGGCGTCTCCATCGGCGACACGCTGGCGGCGCTGCACGGCGCCGTGGGCGTGCTGACGGCGCTCTACCACCGCAAGGTGAACGGCGGCAAAGGCCAGGTGATCGATGTGGCGCTGCACGAAGCCGTATTCAACGTGATGGAGAGCCTCATTCCCGAGTACAGCGCCTTCGGTGCCGTGCGCGACGCGGCGGGCAGCGCACTGCCGGGCATCGCGCCGTCCAACGCGTATCCGTGCACCGATGGCTGGGTGCTGGTGGCAGGCAATGGCGACAGCATCTTCAAGCGGCTGATGGACGCCATCGGTCGGCGCGATCTGGCGGCGGCGCCCGACCTGGGCAGCAATGCCGGGCGGGTGGCCCGGGTGGCGGAGATCGATGCGGCCATCGGCGAATGGACGGCCGGGCGCACCGTGCAGGCAGTGCTGGAGGGCCTGGGCGCCGCCCGCGTGCCCGCCGGCAAGGTGTACACGGCGCAGGACATCGCCGAAGACCCGCACTACCGCGCCCGAGACATGCTGCTGCCGCAGACCACGCGCGACGGCTATGTGGTCGAGGTGCCGGGCATCGTGCCCAAGCTGTCGGGCACGCCGGGCACGATCCGCTCCAGTGCGCCGCACCTGGGCGACGACACCGATGCGGTGCTGGCCGAGGCGGGCCTGACCGCCCAACAGATCGCGCTGCTGCGCAGCAAGGGGGTGATCCAATGACCGCGACTCGCAACCCGTCGAACGGGGCGGATGAAAAGCGCGAAGCCCGGGCCGGCGTGTGGAACGGCAATGGCCGCCGCATCCACCTGCAGGAAGTGGGAACGCGCGACGGCCTGCAGATGGAGCAGGCCTTCGTGCCCACGGCAGACAAGATCGCGCTGGTCGATGCGCTGTCGGCGGCGGGCCTGTCGAAGATCGAGGTGACGGCGTTCGTCTCGCCCACGGCGATACCGGCGCTGCGCGATGCCGAGATCGTGATGCGCGAGATCGTGCGGCGCCCCGGCACGGTGTACAGCGCGCTGGTGCCCAATGTGCGCGGCGCCGAGCGCGCCATCGAGGCGCACACCGACGAGCTGAACCTGGTCATGTCCGCCAGCGAGACGCACAACCTGGCCAACCTGCGCATGGCGCGCGCGCAGTCGTTCGCGGCGCTGTCGCAGGTGGTGGCCACCGCCCAGGCCGCGGGCGTGGCGGTGAACGTGTCCCTGTCGTGCGTGTTCGGCTGCCCCATGGAAGGCGATGTGGCACAGGCGCAGGTGTTCGGCTGGGTGCAGCGCTTCGCCGACCTGGGCGTGCGCGGCATCACCCTGTGCGATACGACCGGCATGGCGTATCCGACCCATGTGGCGCAGCTCACCGCCGCCGCCCGGGCGCGCTGGCCGGGCGTGGATTTCACGCTGCACTTTCACAACACGCGCGGCATGGGACTGGCGAACGTGCTCGCCGCCATCGATGCAGGGGCGGACCGTTTCGATGCGTCGCTCGGCGGCCTGGGTGGCTGCCCCTATGCGCCGGGTGCGTCGGGCAACGTGTGCAGCGAGGAGGTCGCACACGCGCTGCAATGGATGGGCTACGACACGTGCGTGGATCTTTCGCAGCTGATCGCCGCGGCGGCCAGGTTGCCCGGGCTGATCGGCCACGACATTCCCAGCGAGATCGTGAAGGCGGGGCGCCGGCTGGACCTGCACCCGGTGCCGGACGGCTTCGAGGCGATCCGCGACCGGGCACGGGCGCGCGAAGCCGCCTGAACGCCGGGCGGCAGCGGCCTTCCCGCGGGAAGGCCGCGGGCCGGCGCGGCGCGATGCATCGACAAAAATCCAAGGAAGACAAAAATGATGGACACGCATTCACTCTCGCGCCGCGCGGCGCTGGGCACGCTGCTGTGCGGCATGGCGGGCACGGCCCTGGCGCAGGCGGGCTACCCCCAGCGCGCGATCACCCTCGTGGTGCCGCAGCAGGCCGGTGGCGCCAACGACGCGATCGCCCGGGTGGTGGCGCAAAAGCTGTCGGAACAGCTGGGCCAGCCGGTGGTGGTGGACAACCGGCCCGGCGCGGGCGGCAATGTGGGCACGGCCGCGGCGGCCAAGGCCCGGCCGGACGGCTACACCCTGCTGCTCACGGCGGACAGCGCGCAGGTCATCAACCCCTGGCTCTACCAGCACACGGGGTTCGACCCGGTGAAGGATTTCGAGCCGGTGGCGCCGCTGGCCACGGCGGGCTACGTGCTGGTGGCGAACCCGGCGTTTCCAGCGTCCAACGTGGCCGAGCTGGTGGCGCTGGCCAAGGCGCACCCGGGCCAGTACGCCATCGCCTCGGCGGGCAACGGCACGCTCAACCACCTGATCGGCGAGATGCTGCAAAAGACCGCGGGCATCACGCTGCAGCACGTGCCCTACAAGGGCTCCGCCGCGGCGGCCACGGACGTGGTGGGTGGGCAGGTGCCGCTGTCGGTGCAGAGCCTGCCGTCCTCCATCGCCTTCATCAAGGCCGGCAAGCTCAAGGTGTTGGGCGTGGTGAACACGCGGCGCGTGGCGGCCTTGCCGGACGTGCCCACCATCGGCGAGACGCTGGCGGGTTTTGGCCAGACACCGTGGTACGGGCTTTTCGCGCCGGCCGGCACCCCGCCCGCCGTGGTCGCGCGGCTGCAGGCCGAGGTGGCCAAGGCGCTGGAGCAGAAAGACGTGGCCGAGCGGCTCGCCGCCGTGGGGTGCGAACCATACAAGGGCAACTCGGCTCAGCTGGCGGCGCTGGTGCGGGACGACCTCGCGCGCTGGGGCCGGGCGGTGAAGGACACCGGGGCCAAGCTGGATTGACGGCAGGCCGACCGGCCCGTGCGGACCGAGGGCGGGGCGCGACCTGCCGCCGCAGGGCTTTTTTTCTTTTGAATTTCAAAAAACCAAGGAGACATGGCATGAGAACGACAATGACAACGGCAGCGATCACCCCGATCACCCCTTGCGCATCCCGTCGCAGGGCGGCGATGGCCATCGCGCTGGCTGCGGCCTTCGCCGGCCCCGCCTGGGCGCAGGGCGGCTATCCGAACAAGCCGGTCACCCTGGTCGTGCCCACCGCCGCGGGCGGCACCACGGACCTGTCCGCGCGCATGCTCGCGCAGGCCCTGGGCCCGGTGCTGGGCCAGTCGGTGGTGGTGGACAACAAGGGCGGCGGCAACGGCAACATCGCCGCCGGTGCCGTCAAGCGGGCCGAGCCCGATGGGTACACGCTGCTCATGCAGTACTCGGGCTATCACGTGATCTCGCCACTGCTCACCCGGCAAAAGCAGTGGGAGCCGGGCGATTTCCAACCCATTGCGAACGTGCTGTCGGCGCCGCAGATCATCGTCGTGCGCGATGGCCTGCCCGTGAAGACGCTGGCCGATCTGATCGCCTACGCCAAGGCGCATCCCGGCAAGCTCAACTACGCCTCGTCCGGCAACGGATCGCTGCAGCACGTGACCGGTGCCATGCTGGAGCAGCAGGGCGGCGTGAAGATGGTGCACGTGCCGTACAAAGGCACCGGCCCGGCGCTGCAGGATCTGCTGGGCGGGCAGGTGGATCTGACCTTCGGCACCGCGCCACCGTTCATGCCCCACATCCAGGCCGGAAAACTGCGCGTGCTGGCGGTCACCGGAAAGCAGCGCCTGGCCAGCCTGCCGGACGTGCCCACCACCGCCGAGGCGGGCTACCCCAAGGTGGATGCCACGTCGTGGTTCGCGCTGTTCGCCCCGGCCCATGTGCCCAAGGCGGTGGTGGACAAGCTGGTGGCCGATGTGCGCACCGTGGTGCAAAACCCCGCATTCCAGCAAAAGGCCCTGGAGCAGGGCGCCACCGCCGACTACCAGGGACCGCAACCGCTCGCCGAGCGGGTGAAGGCCGATCTGGTCAACTGGGCACAAGTGGTCAAGGCCTCCAGGATCGAGGCGGACTGATCGTTCCTTGCCCCTCGGACCGCTCTTTAAGGGCCCTCCAGCCATCGAAGCCCTGCGCAGCGCGCAGGGCTTTTTGCTTTGTGCGCAGCGCGTGCGCCGAGACAACGGGAGGGCCGCCGTGCACGGGCCCGTCATGCGCTTGTAAAAATTCTTTGAATGATTGAATTTTTTCTTTAATATGACGGTGTTGTAAATTTTTTATCAAAAGCGGCTGAACGCTTTCCCCCACCCACCTGGCACTTGTCCCATGTCCGCTGTTCCCGACCCGAGCACCGAAGCCCCCACGATCGCCATTCGCATCGGCCGGGTGCGCCCCACGCTCACGCGGTCGCACCAGCAGATGGCGGACTACGTGCTGGCCCACCCGCTGCAGGCGGCCACCATGCCCATCGATGAACTCGCGGCGGCGGTGGGCGTTTCCATCGCAACGGCCAACCGCTTCGCCCGGGCCATCGGCCTGGATGGCTACCCCATGCTGCGGGCCGAGCTGGTGCGCGGTTTCGAAGCCATGCTGGCGCCCATCGAGAAGATGCGCATCAAGCTGGAAAAGCCCAGCAGCATTGGCGACGTGTTCGCCGCCGCGCTGGAGGAAAGCCAGCGCAACATCGCCGCCACGCGTGAGGCCCTGGACCCGGCCGCGTGCGAGGCCGCCGTGCAGGCCATCGTGGGGGCGCGGCGCATCTATCTCGCCGGCTTCGGCGCCAGCGGCTGGCTCGCGGGGCTGCTGCAGCGCGGGCTGGATGCGCATTGCGACGGCGTGCACCTGCTGGCCGGGGTGGCGGGTGCGTCCTACGGCGCGCGGCTGCTGCCGCGCATGGGCGAGGAAGACCTGTTCATCGCCATCAGCTACCCCCGCTACCTGACCGACACCGTCGTGCTGGCGCAGGGCGCCTTCGAGCGCGGCGTGCGCGTGCTGGCATTGACCGACGGGCTGCAGTCGCCCCTGGTGCCCTTCGCCCACGGCTGCCTGTTCGCGCAGACCGAAAACCAGTACGCGGCCAATTCCGAATCGTCGGCGCTGGCCATGATCGAGGCGCTCACCAGCGCCGTGGCGCACCAGGCCAAGGAGTCGGTGAAGACCGCGGCGCGCATGACCGAGGCGGTGCTGCCCTGGCTGCACGACAGCTCGCGCACGCGGCTGGCGCCACGCTCGGCCGACACCGCCGCCAGGAAGCCCGCTGCCAAGGGCAGTGGCCGCGCCTGAACGGCGGCCGCATCCATCGCTCCCGATCGCCTTTCGCCTGGCCGATTGATTCGTTCCCATCCACTTCGCTGACCGGTTTCGCCGCTTCTTCCATGACCGTTTTTCCGTCTCCTTCCGGCCGTCCCGTTCCGGTGATCGCCATCCACGGCGGTGCCGGCACGCTGAGCCGCGCGCAGATCGACGCCCGGCAGGAGCGGGCCTACCACGGTGTGCTGCAGGACGTGCTGCGCGCCGGGCAGGCGGTGCTGGAGCAGGGCGGGTCCGCCGCCGATGCGGTGTGCACGGCCGTGCAGTTGTTGGAAGATTGCCCGCTCTTCAACGCCGGGCATGGCGCGGTGTTCACCGCCGACGCGACCCATGAACTGGATGCCGCGCTGATGGAGGGCGCCACGCTGGCGGCCGGCGCGGTGGCCGGCGTGCGCCACGTGCGCAACCCCATCCTGGCGGCCCGCGCGGTGCTGCGCCAGGGCCAGCATGTCCTCATGGCGGGCGAGGGCGCCGAGCGCCTGGCGCGCGATGCGGGGCTGGCCATGGTCGAGCCCCACTACTTTTCGACCGAAGCCCGGCGCGCCCAGTTGCTGGCCGCGCAGGCCCGCCAGTCGGGCGCGGTGCTGGACCACGACGGCGCTGCTGCAATGGCCGGCCTGTCGGGCCGCGCGCTGGACGAAGACCGCAAGATGGGCACCGTGGGCGCGGTGGCGCTGGATGCCCAGGGCCACCTCGCGGCGGCCACCTCCACGGGCGGCATGACCAACAAGCGCCCCGGCCGCGTGGGCGACAGCCCGCTCATCGGCGCGGGCACCTATGCGGACGACCGCACGGCCGCCGTGTCGTGCACGGGGCATGGCGAAGCCTTCATCCGCGTGAGCGCGGCGCACGACATCTGCGCGCGCATGGCCTACGGCGGCGCCTCGCTGGAGGCGGCTGTCGATGCCGTGGTGCATGGCGCGCTGCCTGCCGTGGGCGGCACCGGGGGCCTGATCGCGGTGGACCGCCACGGCAACGTGTGCCTGCCGTTCAACACCGAGGGCATGTACCGCGGGCTGGCCCGCGTCGGCCACGCGGCCGAGTCCTTCATCTTCCGCACCCCGGATGCATGAAGCCCACGGGCCGATGCATCGACCGACCGACTGGCTGCCTGATCGCCTGACCGAATTTCCTATCCCTGTCCTGCCATGACCCCAACCCCTTCGAGCGCGACGACCTCCCTGGCCCTTGCAGAGCAGCGCGTGCTGGCCGTGGACGATATGACGGTCCGCTTTGCCAATTCCGAGCGCACGGTGGACGCCGTGCGCAACCTGTCCTTCCACGTGGACCGGGGCGAAACGCTGGCCATCGTGGGCGAGTCGGGCTCGGGCAAGTCCGTCACCTCGCTGGCGCTGATGCGGCTGGTCGAGCATGGCGGCGGAAAGATCGTGGGCGGCTCCATCGCGCTGCGCCGCAGCAGCGGGCAGGTGCTGGACATGCGCCGCGCCAGCAACGCCACGCTGCAGTCGGTGCGTGGTGCCGACGTGGCCATGATCTTCCAGGAGCCCATGACCTCGCTGAACCCCGTCTTCACCGCGGGCGAGCAGATCGCGGAGTCCATTCGCTACCACCAGGGCAAGGACCGGGCGGCGGCGCGCGCCGAGGCGCTGCGCATGCTGGAGCTGGTGCGCATTCCCGAGGCGCGCAATGTGCTCGACCGGTTTCCGCACCAACTGTCCGGCGGCATGCGCCAGCGCGTGATGATCGCCATGGCGCTGTCGTGCAAGCCGCAGCTGCTCATCGCCGACGAGCCCACCACCGCGCTGGACGTGACCATCCAGGCGCAGATCCTGCAGCTGATCCGCCAGCTGCAGGAAGAGATGCGCATGGGCGTGATCTTCATCACCCACGACATGGGCGTGGTGGCCGAGGTGGCTGACCGCGTGCTGGTCATGTACCGCGGCGACAAGGTGGAAGAGGGCCCTTCCGCCCAGATCTTCGCCGCCCCGCAGCATGCCTACACGCAGGCGCTGCTGTCGGCCGTGCCCAAGCTGGGTGCCATGCAGGGCACCGACCTGCCGCGGCATTTCGAACTGCTGCGACCTTCCGGTGATGCCGAGACGGTGCAAGCGCTGCAGTCCACGCCGGTGGATACGCGCCCCGCAGGGGCCCAGCCCATCCTGCGGGTGAAAGACCTGGTGACGCGTTTCGACCTGCGCTCGGGGCTGTTCAACCGCGTCAAGCGCCGCGTGCACGCGGTAGAGAAGGTGAGCTTCGACCTCTATCCGGGCGAGACGCTGGCGCTGGTGGGCGAGTCCGGCTGCGGCAAGTCCACTACGGGCCGCTCGCTGCTGCGGCTGGTGGACAGCCAGAGCGGTGCCATCGAGTTCGGCGGGCGCAACATCCTGGACCTGCCCACGAGCGAGGTCCAGGCGCTGCGCCGCGACATCCAGTTCATTTTCCAGGACCCGTTCGCCTCCCTCGACCCGCGCCTGACCGTCGGCTTTTCGATCATGGAGCCGCTGCTGGTGCACAAAGTGGCCAGTGGCCGGCAGGCGCAGGAGCGCGTGGACTGGCTGCTGGAAAAGGTGGGGCTGCCGCGCGACTACGCGCAGCGCTACCCGCACGAGTTCTCGGGCGGCCAGCGCCAGCGCATCGCCATCGCACGGGCGCTGGCCCTCAACCCCAAGGTGGTGGTGGCGGACGAATCCGTGTCGGCACTGGATGTGTCCGTCCAGGCGCAGATCGTCAACCTGATGCTGGACCTGCAGCGCGAGCTGGGGGTGGCGTTTCTTTTCATCTCGCACGACATGGCCGTCGTCGAGCGCATCAGCCACCGCGTGGCGGTGATGTTCCTCGGCCAGATCGTGGAGATCGGACCGCGCCGCGCGATCTTCGAGAACCCGCAGCATGCCTATACCAAAAAGCTCATGTCCGCCGTGCCCGTCGCCGACCCGGCGCGCCGGCACCTCCGGCGCACGCTGCTGGAGGGGGACATTCCCAGCCCCATCCGCGCGGTGGGCGACGAGCCCGTGGTGCTGCCGATGGTGCAGGTGGGACCCGGCCATTTCGTGGCGCCGCAAGGGGGGTGATGTTTCCAACTCAAATCGACCTTCAGCGCTTGCCTGACAAGCGAAAGCAGCTATCCATTTTGAAAACCCCTGATCTTTTCCACACCGGAGTTCACCCATGAAGAAAGCTTCCACCCGCCGCATCGCCTTCAGCCTGCTGGCCCTGGCCATGTCCGGCTCCGCGCTGGCCGCCGGCAACGCCGTGCTGGCCATCTACCAGCAGCCCGAGACGCTCGACCCCTACAACACCAACACGACCATCACCACGGCCGTGACCAAGAGTTTCTATGAAGGCCTGTTCGCGTTCGACAAGGACATGAAGGTCAAGAACGTGCTGGCCGAGAGCTACGAAGTGTCGAACGACGGCCTCGTCTATACCTTCAAGCTGCGCTCGGGCGTCAAGTTCCACGACGGCACCGACTTCAACGCCGCCGCGGCCAAGGCCACCCTCGACCGCGTGATGAACCCCGAGAACCGCCTGCTGCGCGCCAACCAGTTCAACCGCGTCGCCAAAGTCGAGGCCGTGAACCCGACCACGCTGCGCATCACGCTCAAGGAGCCCTTCGGCCCCTTCATCAATGCGCTGGCCCACGCCTCGGCCGCGATGATCTCGCCCGCCGCGCTGGCCAAGTGGGGCAGCAAGGACATCGCCTTCCACCCCGTGGGCACCGGCCCGTTCGAGTTCGTCGAATGGAAGCAGACCGAGGCCATCGTGGGCAAGAAGTTCGCGGGCTACTGGAAGAAGGGCTATCCCAAGGTCGATCAGGTCACCTGGAAGCCTGTGATCGAGAACAACACCCGCGCTGCCATGCTGCAGACGGGCGAGGCCGACTTCGCCTTCACGCTGCCCTATGAGCAGATCGCCACGCTCAAGAAGAGCGACAAGGTCACGGTGGTGTCCGCGCCGTCGATCATCCAGCGCTTCCTCACCTTCAACATGCTGCAAAAGCCGTATGACAACCCCAAGGTGCGCGAAGCCATCGGCTACGCCATCAACAAGGAAGCGCTGGCCAAGGTGGCCTTCAACGGCCATGCCTTCCCGGCCCAGGGCTTCGTGCCGCAGGGCGTGGAATACGCGGTGAAGATGCAGCCCATTCCCTACAACGTGGCCAAGGCCAAGGAACTGCTGAAGGAAGCGGGCTACCCCAACGGTTTCGAATCCGTGCTGTGGAGCGGCTACAACAACACCACCAGCCAGAAGGTGATCCAGTTCATCCAGCAGCAGTTGCAGCAGGTCGGCATCAAGGTGTCGGTGCAGGCACTGGAGCCCGGCCAGCGCGCCGAGCAGGTGGATTCATGGCCTGATCCCAAGACCGCCAAGGTGCGCCTGTACTACATCGGCTGGTCTTCCTCCACCGGCGAGGCCGACTGGGCGTTGCGCCCCCTGTTCTCCACGGAGTCATGGGCGCCGAAGCTGGCGAACTACGCCTTCTATAGCAACCCCGTGGTGGACGAGTCCATCGCCAAGGCGCTGCTGACCACCAACGGCGCCGAGCGCGCGGCGCTCTACAAGACCGCGCAGGAGCAACTCGCCAAGGACCTGCCGCGCATCCCGCTGGTGACGGAGGACGTGCTGTACGCCCACGCCAAGCGCCTGTCCGGTGTGCATGTGATGCCCGACGGCAACATCAACAGCGACGAGATCGACCTGAAATAACAGGCCAAGACCGCCCCGCACGCTGATCCGGCGTGCGCGGGGCTGCTCCTGTTTTCATCAAAAAACACATCGCTGCGCCCGCAGCGCCGCACCCATGCTGAACTACTTTCTCAAACGACTGCTGGGACTCTTACCCACGCTGCTGATCGTGGCTGTGCTGGTGTTCCTGTTCGTCCACATGCTGCCCGGCGACCCCGCGCGCCTGGCGGCGGGGCAGGACGCCGACGAGGCCGCCGTCGCGGTAGTGCGCCACGACCTGGGCCTGGACAGGCCGCTGCCCGAGCAGTTCGTGCACTTCTTCACGCGCATGGTTCAGGGCGACTTCGGCAAGTCCATCCGCACCGGCCGCACGGTGGCGGCCGAGATCGGCGAGCGCTTCATGCCCACGCTGGCGCTCACGGTCACCAGCATGGTCTGGGCGGTCATCTTCGGCATGGGCATCGGCATCATCTCGGCCGTGTATCGCAACCAATGGCCCGACCGGCTGGGCATGACGCTGGCGGTATCGGGCATCTCGTTTCCCGCGTTCGCGCTGGGCATGGTGCTGATGCAGGTGTTCTCGGTCAACCTGGGCTGGTTGCCCACGGTGGGTGCGGCAAGCTGGCAGCACTACATCCTGCCCTCCATCACGTTGGGGGCGGCCGTCGCCGCGGTGATGGCGCGCTTCACCCGCGCGTCGTTCGTCGAGGTGGTGCAGGAAGACTTCGTGCGCACGGCGCGCGCCAAGGGGCTCAACGAGCGCCTCGTGATCTTGAAGCATTGCCTGCGCAATGCGCTCATTCCCGTCATCACCATGATGGGGCTGCAGTTCGGCTTCCTGCTGGGCGGCTCCATCGTGGTGGAGGCCGTCTTCAACTGGCCGGGCCTGGGTCGCCTGCTGGTGGATGCCGTGACCATGCGGGACTACCCCGTGATCCAGACGCTGGTGCTGCTGTTCTCGCTGGAGTTCATCCTCATCAATCTCGTGGTGGACATGCTCTACGGCTTCATCAATCCCACCATCCGCTACAAGTGACCACGGCGGCCTGCATCCCATTCCACGAACACGAAGAGACGGTATGACCACGCCCTCCATCCCCACGCCCCCCGATGCCGCGCAACTGGCGGCCGCCTCGGTGGCGCCTGCCGCTGCCAGTTCCGGCGCGGTCCGCACGCCCTGGCGCGAATTCTGGCGCAAGTTCAAGAAGCAGCGCGTGGCCATGGTGGCGCTGGCTTTCGTGCTGCTGCTGGTGCTGGTGGCCGTGCTGGCACCGGTCCTGGTGCCTTACGACCCCGAAGGCTTTTTCGACTACGAAAGGCTGAACGAACTGCCGTCGGCCGTCCACTGGTTCGGCGTGGACCCGCTGGGGCGCGACATCTTCAGCCGCATCCTGATGGGCGCGCGAATCTCGCTGGCGGCGGGATTCCTGTCGGTGCTCATCGGCTGCCTGATCGGCACGACCCTCGGTCTGCTGGCCGGGTACTACGAGGGATGGTGGGACCGCGTGGTGATGCGCATCTCGGACGTGCTGTTCGCCTTCCCCGGCATCTTGCTGGCGCTCGGCGTGGTAGCCATCCTGGGCAGCAACATGACGAACGTCATCGTGGCCGTGGCGGTGTTCAGCGTGCCGGCTTTCGCGCGGCTGGTGCGCGGCAACACGCTGGTGCTCAAGCAGATGACCTACATCGAATCGGCGCGCAGCATCGGTGCGTCGGACTGGACCATCATCGTGCGGCACATCCTGCCGGGCACGATCTCCTCGATCGTCGTGTACTTCACGATGCGCGTGGGCACCTCGATCATCACGGCGGCCAGCCTGTCGTTCCTGGGCATGGGCGCGCAGCCGCCCACGCCGGAATGGGGCGCCATGCTCAACGAGGCCCGTGCGGACATGGTGAACGCACCGCACGTGGCGCTGTTCCCCAGCCTGGCCATTTTCCTGACCGTGCTCGCCTTCAATCTGCTGGGGGACGGCTTGCGCGATGCCCTCGACCCGAAGATCGACCGGCAGTCATGAGACCGTCTTCGACAGGCATCACGGCGGCATTGGTGCCGCCACGCATCGGCAACCTGCTGGCCGGGCCACTCGATGCCATCACCGACGTGGCGGGCGTGACCGTGGGGCATGCGACGCGCGACGACGGTCCGGTGCAAACCGGCGTCACCGTGATCCATCCGCATGGGCTGGACCCCTATCGCCACAAGGTGCCGGCCGGTGCGTCGGTGATCAATGGCTTCGGCAAGAGCGTGGGCCTGGTGCAGTTGGCGGAATTGGGGCAACTGGAGACGCCCATCGCGTTGACCAACACCTTCTCTGTCGGCGCCATGGCCCAGGCGCAGATCCGCCAATGCATCGAGGCCAATCCGGAGACGGGCAGGGCGTTGCCCACGGTCAATCCGCTGGTGCTGGAGTGCAATGACGGTTTTTTGAACGACATCCAGCGCATGGCCCTGGACGGAGGCGACTACCTGGCGGCGTGCAGCAACGCTGGCGCGCGCGCGGCACAGGGTTCGGTGGGCGCGGGGCGGGGCATGTCGAGTTTCCAGCTGAAAGGCGGCATCGGCACGGCGTCGCGCCGGGTGCCGCTGCGCCAGGGGGGCATCTGCACTGTCGGAGCGCTGGTGCTGGCCAACTACGGGCTGCTTCCGAACCTGGTATGGGGCGGCAAGGCCATCGGTGCCGAAGTGGCCACCCTGCTGGACGACAGCGCGCGCGCGCAGTCTGCGGAGACCGAACGCGGCTCCATCATCATGGTGCTCGCCACCGATGCGCCGCTGGATGCCCGCCAACTGAACCGCCTGGCCCTGCGCGCCGGCGCAGGACTGGCACGCACTGGCTCAGTCTACGGCCATGGCAGCGGCGACATCGCCCTGGCGTTCTCCACGGGCTACACCGTGCCGCATCTGGCGGACCAGCCCATGCCGGCCACGCCGATGCTGCACGAAACCTTGCTGGACGGCCTGTTCCAGGCAGCGGCCGACAGCGTGGAGCAGGCCATCGTCCATGCCCTGTGGCATGCCACGCCCGTCACCGGCCGGGATGGGCACCACCGCCCTGCATTGCGCGGGTTGCTGCCCTGTCTGCCCGCATCGATTTCCTGAAGACCCCTCCATGAAAATTCTCATTTCCGTCGATATCGAAGGCGTCGCGGGCGTCTACCACCCCGAGCAGGTGCGGCCCGGCAATCCCGAATACGAGCGCGCGCGGCGCCTGATGGCGGCCGAGGCCAACGCGGCGATCGCCGGCGCCTTCGATGCCGGGGCCTCCGAGGTCTACGTGAACGATTCGCACGGTGGTTTCCGGAACATGCCGCCGGACCTGCTGGACGAGCGGGCGCAGGCCATCCAGGGCAAGCCCCGCTACCTGAGCATGGTGGCGGGCGTGGAACTGGGTATGGACGGCGTGTGTCTCATCGGCTATCACTCCCGAGCCCAGGGGCGCGGCATTCTGGCCCACACCATCAACAGCTTCGCCTTCGCGCGCATCGCCTTCAACGGCCAGGAACTGGGCGAGGCGGGGATCTATGGCGCCCTGGCAGGCGCCTATGGGGCGCCGGTGATCATGGGGTCGGGTGACGACGTGTTCATCGCGGAAACCCAGCCGCTGTTTCCCCAGGCCCGGTTCGTGCAAACCAAGCGGGCGACGGGCCAGACGAGCGGCATCAGCCTGTCGCCCGCGCAGTCCTGCGCGGCCATCCGGGCGGGCGTGGCGGCAGCCGTGCAGGATTGTGCTGCCGTGCCGCCTTTTCGCATCGAGGGCGAGATTCTGGTGGACGTGCAGGCCCAGACGCCTGCCCTGGCCGATCTGTTCTGCCAGTGGCCCACGCTGGAGCGCGCGGCCTCCAACGCCGTGCGCTTTCAGGCACCGGACACCGAGTCGGCCGTGCGAATGGTCAATTGCCTATCGGCCATGTCGAGCATGCTGCGATGAACGGCGAACCGCATTTTTTTTGGCGCGCCCGCGAAGGTCGGCATCCTGGCCGGCATGGGGCCGGCGGCAGGTGTGGATTTCGCCCGCCTGTTCCTCAAGGCGTCCGAGCGCTGGCTGCGGGACCATGGTTTGGCGGTTCAGGACCAGGCATACCCCGAGCACTGGATGGCACAGGTCCCGGTGGCGGACCGGTCCCGCGCGCTCAGCGATGCAAACGCACCGCAGCCGTTGGACGAAATGGCGCGGGTGCTGCAGCAACTCTCTGCCGTGGGCGCCCGCGCCGTGGCCATCTCGTGCAACACCGCGCACGCCTGGCACGCTGCACTGCAGGAGCGGGTGCCGTCCGTGGACCTGCTGCACATCGCACGTGAGACTGCCGCCGAATTGCAGCGGCGGGCATCCGCAAAGTGGCGCTGCTGGCCACGCAAGGCACCTACGGCATGGGCCTATACGACACCGTCATGGCGGCCCATGGCATCGAATGCGTGATTCCCGAGCCATCCGAGCGTGAAGAACTCATGCAGGGCATCTACCAAGGGGTCAAGGCCGGGAACCTGGCGTTGGCGCAGGCATGTTTCACGCGCGTGGGCAGGCAGTTGCGTGGGCGCCATGGCGATGGCATCGCCTTGATCATGGCCTGCACCGAAATCCCGCTGGCCTTGCCCCAGGCCCCGCAAGCGCAAGGCTGGACATTGATCGATCCTTCCGAAATCCTGGCCATGGCGCTGGCCCGCAAGGCCTACGAAGGGCACGTCGGGCACTGATCCGGCAGGGCTTGGCCGTTGCGGCATGCGACGGGGCGCAGAGACTGGCCACAATAGCGCCATGTCCGATGTGCATTCCCCCGAACTCCTCGCGCAAGTGGCCGCGCTGCCGCCGCTGCCGGGTGTCTACCGCTACTTTGATGCGCAAGGCGCCTTGCTCTATGTGGGCAAGGCACGCAACCTCAAGAAGCGCGTCTCCAGCTACTTCACCAAGACCCATGGCGGTACGCGGATCGGCCACATGGTGGGCCGGATCGTCCGGCTGGAAACCACGGTGGTGCGCTCCGAGGCCGAGGCACTGCTGCTGGAAAACAACCTCATCAAGTCGCTGAATCCGAAATACAACATTCTGTTTCGGGACGACAAGAGCTATCCGTATCTCAAGATCACCGGCGTGGCCGGCAAGGACGGCACCGGCGAGGCGCCAAGCCAGCTCTTCCCGCGCATGGCCTACTACCGCGGCGCCATCGACAAGCGGCACCGCTACTTCGGTCCTTACCCGGGGGCCTGGGCGGTCAAGGAAACCATCTTGCTGCTGCAGAAGGTTTTTCGCCTGCGCACCTGCGAAGACACGGTGTTTGCCAACCGCACCCGGCCCTGCCTGTTGTATCAGATCAAGCGCTGTACCGGTCCCTGCGTGGATTTGATCTCGCCCCAGGCCTACGCGAGCGATGTCGCGCATGCGGAAGCCATGCTGCGGGGCGAGACGCAAGAGCTGCTGCGATCGATGGAGGCCCGCATGATGGAGCATTCCGGCCGCCTCGAGTTCGAGCAGGCAGCCGATGTACGCAACCAGATCACCGCGCTGTCGCGCGTGCTGCACCAGCAGGCCATCGAAACCGTGTCCGACAAGGATGTGGACATTCTGGCAGTGAAGGTGCTGGGGGGGCGCGCCTGCGTGAATCTGGCCATGGTGCGGGGAGGTCGGCACCTGGGCGACCGGGCGTACTTTCCCGTGCACGTGGAAGACGCTGCGGCCGTATTCCAGGCAGAGGAGGCCGCGGACGACGCTGGGTCCACGAGTGAGGCCGCTTCCATTGAAGGCGGGCAGGGCGGTGAATTGGCTGGCGCCACGGTGGATGAAGGAAAGTCGGCTCAGTCCATGCGTTCTGCACCGGCGCGTTCCGTCGAGGCGCAGGTGCTGGAGGCCTTCATCGCGCAGCATTACATCGGCGTGCCGGTGCCCCCTGCGCTCATCGTGAGCCACCCGGTCGATCGCGCATTGATCGATGCGCTGTCCCAACAGACCGGCGTGCGGGTGACGGCGGTGCACCAGCCGCGGGAGCAGCGCCGCGCCTGGCTGGACATGGCTCAGAAAAATGCAGACATCCAGCTGGCCCGCCTGCTGGCCGAAGAGGGTTCGCAGCAGGCGCGTACCCGGGCCCTCGCCGAGGCGCTGGACCTGAGCGAAGAGGACCTCGATACCCTCACGATCGAGTGCTTCGACATCTCGCACACGGCGGGCGAGTCCACTCAGGCGTCTTGCGTGGTGTTCCACCATCACAAAATGCAGAACAGCGAGTATCGGCGCTTCAAGATCGAAGGCATCACGGGCGGAGACGACTATGCAGCCATGCGGCAGGTGCTCATGCGCCGCTACAGCAAGGTCGCGGAAGCGCAGCGCGAGGCCGGGGGCGCGGAGCCCGCGCCAAGCCAAGCCCGGCTGCCCGACCTGGTGCTGGTGGACGGCGGCAAGGGGCAGGTGAGCATGGCGCGCGAGGTGTTCACCGAACTCGGCCTGGACCTCAGTCGCATCGTCGGCGTCGAAAAAGGCGAGGGCCGAAAGGTGGGGCTGGAAGAATTGGTGTTTGCCGATGGGCGTGAAAAGGTCTACCTGGGCCGGGACTCCGCTGCCTTGATGCTGGTCGCTCAGATCCGCGACGAGGCGCACCGCTTCGCGATCACCGGCATGCGGGCGGCGCGGGCCAAGGTGCGTGTGGGCGGGGGGCAACTGGAGGAGATTCCGGGCGTGGGGCCGAAGAAGCGGGCTCGGCTGCTGCAGCGGTTCGGCGGCGTGCGCGGTGTCGCAGCGGCCAGCGTGGAGGACCTGATCACGGTGGAGGGCATTTCGCGCGATCTGGCCGAGGAGATCTATCGCGCGCTGCGTTGACTGGATTGGCCTCGTTCGGCGATGGTGGCCGAACGGGCATGACACAATCGCCGCATGTTCCTGACCATCCCCACCATCATGACCTGGACGCGCATCGTCGCGATACCTTTGATCGTGGGGGTGTTCTACGCGCCACTGGAGCCGAACACGCGCAATCTCATCGCGACGGTGATGTTCGTCATCTTCGCCGCGACGGACTGGCTGGATGGCTATCTGGCGCGCAAGCTCAACCAGACCTCGTCGTTCGGCGCCTTCCTCGACCCGGTGGCAGACAAGTTCCTGGTCTGTGCCTCCTTGCTCGTGCTCGTGCATCTTCAGCGGGCCGATGTCTTCGTTGCGATGATCATCATCGGGCGCGAAATCGCAATCTCGGCACTGCGCGAGTGGATGGCGCAAATCGGCGCGTCGCGCAGCGTGGCTGTGCACATGCTGGGCAAGGTCAAGACCACGGTGCAGATGATCGCGATCCCTTTTCTTCTGTACGACGGACAGCTGTTTGGCGTGGTCGACACGGGCGTCTGGGGCACATGGCTGATCTGGATTGCCGCTGTGCTCACGGTGTGGTCGATGGTGTATTACCTTCAGAAGGCGCTTCCGGAAATTCGGGCGCGGGTCAAGAAGTGACGGTGCATTGCATCGTGAATGGACGGGTGGTGCGAGCACGGAAATTCCGTCCAGCAGATTGTCAATACGGGATGTGCCTATGGGCGCAACGCCACCGAGAAAAAGCCCTTGGAAGCCCCGGCCCGCTTCACAAATGCGTCTAGAATTCGCTGCTACGCTGCCGTAAAACGGCGCACTGTATTGACACCCGGAAAGTCGATGGCTTTAATCTGACACAGCAGAATCTGCCCCAGTGTCAGCCCTTCCCCGCCTGCTTGATGTGCCACTTCGTTGCGGCTCGGTACGGCGCGTGTCGGAGGGCCAGATTTGCAAAAGACATTCCATCCACTCTTTTCCCGAGAGGCTTCTTGTGAATAAAACCGAACTGATTGAGCACATTGCTAACAACGCCGACATCTCCAAGGCTGCAGCAGCGCGAGCGCTGGAGTCCACGATCGAGGCGGTCAAGAAGACCCTGAAGAAGGGCGGTACGGTGTCTCTCGTCGGTTTTGGCACTTTTGCCGTGGGCAAGCGCGCTGCGCGCACCGGCCGTAATCCCCGTACGGGCGATACGATTAAGATCAAGGCTGCTAAAGTCCCGAAGTTCCGTCCAGGCAAGGCATTGAAGGATGCTCTGAACTGATGGTTTATGTTTAGGTGGGGTGCTTAGCTCAGTTGGTAGAGCGGCGCCCTTACAAGGCGTAGGTCGGCGGTTCGACCCCGTCAGCACCCACCACTGAACAAAAAGGCGAACGCGAGTTCGCCTTTTCTTTTGTCGCCACTGAAAGATCGCACATGTTCGAATCCATCCGCAAGCACTCCAAGATCGTGATGTTCTTGCTGTTCTTGCTGATCATTCCGTCTTTTGTCCTTGTCGGCATCGACCGCAGCTACTTCTCCAGCAAGAGTCCAGTGGTCGCACGCGTCGATGGCCACGACATCACGCAGGACGAATGGGACAACGCCCATCGCGCTGAAACGGACCGCATTCGCGCGCAATCTCCCACGGTGGATGCCAAGCTGCTCGACACGCCTCAGGCGCGCTATGCGACCTTGGAGCGGATGGTGCGTGATCGTGTTTTGCAGACCGCCGCGCAGAAGATGCACCTCATCGCCAGCGACGCGCAGCTGGCCCGCACTTTGCAGGGCATTCCTGCCATCGCGAATCTCAGGCGCCCGGATGGCACGCTGGATGCGGAGGCCTATCGCGCCATCGTAGGAGCCCAGGGACTGACGCCGGAAGGTTTTGAAGCCAATGTGCGCCGCGACATTTCCGTGAATCAGGTGATGTCGGGTGTGCTGGGTTCGGCCTTCAGCAGCAACGCACAATCTCAACTGGCGCTGGACGCGTTGTATCAGCGGCGCGAAATCCAGATCGCGCGCTTCAATGCCGCCGACTTCGCCACCAAGGTCACGCCTTCGGATGCCGACCTGGAGGCTTATTACACGTCGCATGCAGCGTCGTTCCAGCAGTCCGAGCAGGCCAACATCGAATATGTGGTGCTGGACACGAATGCAGTGCAGTCCAGCATCGTCGTGAACGAAGAAGACCTGCGCACCTACTACAAGCAAAATCTGGAACGCTTGGCTGGCAAGGAAGAGCGCCGCGCCAGCCACATCCTGATCAATGCGAGCAAGGACGCCCCTGCTTCTGATCGTGAAAAAGCCAAGGCACGTGCGACCGAACTGCTGGAGCAGGTTCGCAAGGCCCCTGGCACGTTCGCCGAATTGGCCAAGAAATACTCGCAGGATACTGGCTCCGCAGCCTCTGGCGGAGATCTGGATTTCTTCGCCCGCGGTGCGATGGTCAAACCCTTCGAGGATGCCGCCTTCTCCATGAAGAAGGGCGAGATCAGCAACGTGGTGGAGTCCGACTTCGGCTATCACATCATTTTGTTGACCGACATCAAGGCGCCCAAGCAACCCAGCTTCGAGCAATTGCGCCCCACGCTAGAGACAGAGCTGAAGCAGCAGCAGGCCCAACGCAAGTTTGCGGAAGTGGCCGAAGCGTTCACCAACGGGGTGTACGAACAGGCAGACGGTCTGCAATCCGTCGCAGAGAAGCTCAAGCTCAAGGTGCAGACCGCCAATGGCGTGATGCGCACGCCTGCTGCGGGGGCGCAGGGGCCTTTGGCCAATCAGCGCTTCCTGGAGGCTCTGTTCTCCCCGGATTCGCTGGAGCACAAGCGGAACACCGAAGCCATCGAAACCGGGCCCAGCGCCCTGGTGGCCGGGCGAATCACGTCGTATACGCCTGCGCGTGCATTGCCGCTGCAAGATGTTCGTGCCCGCGTGAAGGATTTGTATGTGGCTGAGAAGTCCGCGGAAATGGCTCGCAAGGAAGGTGAAGCCAAGCTTGCGGCCTGGAAGGCTGCACCTGCATCGGCCACAGGCCTCGCGCCTGCACTCACCGTTTCTCGGGATCAGCCGCAGAATCTGCCTCGGCCTGTGATCGATGCCGCGCTGCAGTCCAATGTGGATGCTTTGCCTTCATGGACTGGCGTGAGCCTGGGCGCCCAGGGCTACGCTGTGGTGAAGGTCAACCGCTTGGTGCCCCGTCCTGCCCCTGATGAGGCGGCAAACCGCCAACAACATCAGCAGTATGCGCAGGCTGCAGGTTCCGCAGAAGCGTTGGCGTATTACGAATTGCTGAAAGACCGCTTCAAGGTGCAGTTCAAGGTACCTCGCCCAGCGGTTGCGCCTGTTCTGGAAAATTGATGGCTTTTTCCTCAGAGGTCGATTGATTTGTGGGTATAATTTGAGTCTGCGGTGGCTGTAGCTCAGTTGGTAGAGTCCAGGATTGTGATTCCTGTTGTCGTGGGTTCGAGCCCCATCAGCCACCCCAAAATCACCAAAGCGCTGCAATCGAAAGGTTGCAGCGCTTTTTTTCTTGTGCGCGTGGTGTTTGCCGATTTCAGATTGCCCATGAATTGTTCGTGGCGTGACTTGCACAAGGCCAAGCCGCCTACAAAAACTGTGAGGCTACCTGCTCAGAATGGAAAAAGTTCTGAAAGGGCTCGAGATGCATGAGAAACACGCGCAAGAGACAGTTTTTGGAGTGGCCGACGGGGCTACTTACACAGCCGAGTTGTGTCTGAGCAAGGCAGGACGCTATTACTTCGCACAGATCCAGGTAGACGGCCATAACCTGCCTCTACCCGAAGACCACTGGGCCACCCGTGACGAAGCCATGGTTGCGCTCTCCGATTTTGCTTCTGGGGCCCGTAAACTGGATGAGCCGCAAGTGGCAGGTGCTACGAAAAAAATGATTCTGCTCACCGAGAGAGCGAATTCAATCCAAGGGCCTGCACGAACCTTCATTCAGGCCTTCAGTTCGATTCAGATGTCTTCCAGCAAAGCATAAGGTAGCGTGCCTAACGCAAGGGGCACGCCCTCTGCGCCGCCTGCGCGAAGCGATTCGCCCGTGGAGGCGATTTGCAGCGACACCAGGGCGTCCATGCCCCCCGTGGGAGACTCCGCTGTTTGCACGACCAAACCGCAGGGTTGTTCTGCATCGCTGGCGGCGAACACCTCCGATCCCACCATGATCGGACGGGCTGCATGGGCGAGATAGGTGCGTCGTTTCAACGTGCCGCGGAATTGACTGCGAGCCACGATCTCCTGGCCGGGATAGCAGCCCTTCTTGAAATTCACTCCCCCAACGGATTCGTAGTTCAACATCTGGGGCACGAACACATCCACCAGGGGGGCTGTCAGAGTCGCGACTCCGCTCTGAACTTCGCCCCACTCCCACATGCCGGGTGCGAGCAAATTCCCGACCGGCGCAGGGGCGGTGGTCGGTGCCACCCATAGTGCGCGCGGCTGACCCACTGCCGGATACAGATGCACCACGGTGGCAACGTCCCGCTTGGCTTTGGACCACGGTGAGGGTGGCTCACCCGCTGCCAGAGCGGTCACCGCATTCCCTGCCAAGCCATACAGGGCGAAATCTGCCGTGGCATCGCTCAACCGTGCCTTGGCACGCAGCACGAACATGGACAGCCGTTTGAGCGTAGGAGCGAGCAGGTCGCCACTGCAGATCAACAGCACTTCCGTGGCGCTGCGCTTGAAGCCGATGAAGCTGGCCTGCACCCGTCCCTTGGCGGAAAGGAATGCGGCCAATCGGGCCTCCTCCATACCCAGCAGCGCGAAATCCTGGGTGAGCTGGCCATGCAGGAATTTTGCTGCATCTTCCCCTTCCACGCGAATCACGCCGAGGTGGGAAAGGGGGGCTATGCCGTTCAAGGGATAAGTCATGGCTGAATTATGATGCCCGGTTACTTCCCTACAGGCTGCCAAGGTTGTGCGTCGTTTTTTTCGCGTTGTTGCTAGTCATTGTGTGCTCCGCCACTGCGGCAGCGGTGTGGTGGTTGCACCAGCCCATGCCCGTTCGCAGCGGCGTGTCCTCCGCGCAGCCGCTGGAGTTGGCGATCGAGCCAGGCACTACGCCCCGCGGTGTAGCGCGTGATGTGGTCGCCGCCGGTGTCGACTCCGATCCACGTCTGCTCTACGCCTGGTTTCGCTTGTCCGGTCAGGATCGCCTGATCAAAGCCGGGAACTACGAAATTCCGCCAGGCACCACCCCACGCGAGCTGCTGCAAAAACTCGTGCGTGGGGAAGAGGCTCTGCGCGCCGTCACCTTGGTAGAGGGATGGACCTTTCGGCAGGTCCGCCAGGCGCTGGCGCGCGAAGAGCAGCTAAAGCCCGATACCAAAGGCCTCGCTGACGACGCCATCATGGCGCGCCTCGAGCGTCCCGGCCTGCCGGCGGAGGGCCGCTTTTTCCCCGATACCTACACCTATGCCAAAGGCAGCAGCGATTTGTCCGTGCTTCGCCGGGCGATGCATGCCATGGACCGGCGGCTGGAGGCGGCTTGGGCGCAACGTGCGGCGGACACGCCTTTGCGAAGCGCCGACGAAGCCCTCACCCTGGCGAGCATTGTGGAAAAGGAAACGGGCCGTTCTTCCGACCGCGCACAGATCGCGGGCGTCTTCAGCAACCGATTGAAGGCGGGCATGCTGCTTCAAACCGATCCCACCGTGATTTACGGTCTGGGTGAAAAATTCGACGGCAACCTGCGCCGACGTGACCTGCTTGCGGACACGCCCTGGAACACCTACACCCGTCCCGGCCTTCCCCCGACGCCCATCGCCATGCCGGGCAAGGCCTCGCTCATCGCTGCAGTCCAGCCGGAGAAGACCAACGCCTTGTATTTCGTTGCCCGAGGCGACGGGACCAGCCAGTTCAGCCCGACCCTCGATGAGCACAACCGGGCCGTCAACCGCTACCAGCGGGGGCAGCCTTGACCACGCCCCAACCCGGCAGAAAGTCCACCATGGAGCCAGCGGGACGGTTCATCACATTCGAAGGCATCGACGGTGCGGGCAAGTCATCGCACATCGATGCCTTGGCGGCTGCCTTTCGGCGTCACGGCCAGACCGTCACGGTCACCCGGGAACCCGGCGGCACGCCGTTGGCGGAAAAGATTCGCGCGCTTTTGCTGAATGACGCCATGGACGCTCTCACGGAGTCGCTGCTGGTGTTCGCGGGGCGCCGCGACCACCTGCGCTGCGTGATCGAGCCTGCGTTGGCAAGGGGCGAGGTGGTGCTGTGCGACCGCTTCACGGATGCCACTTTCGCGTATCAGGGAGGAGGACGCGGCTTCGACGCGAAGGTGCTATCTATTTTGGAGCGCATCACCCAATCAGGTAACGCACTGGAGCCTGAAAAAATGCGTGATCCTGATCTGACGATCTGGTTCGATCTCCCTCCGGAGACAGCCGCAGCACGCTTGGCCCATGCACGCACCCCCGATCGCTTCGAATCGCAGCCTGCCGAGTTTTTTTGGCCGGGTGCGGCAGGGTTATGCCGATCGCGCCTCTGCTGCGCCGCAGCGCTTCGTGCGCCTGGACGCAGGACAGCCCCGGGATGCGGTGTGGTCGCAATTGACAGGCGCGCTTGTCCAGCGAGGCTGGCTGCAGTCGGGCACTCCAGACGTCGGCGCGGGTGCACCATGAGCCATCCTCGATTGATCGCCCCGTGGATTGCCGCACAACGCCAGACGCTGCTGGCACAGCGGGGTCATGCGTGGCTGCTGAGTGGCCCGTCCGGGCTGGGCCAGTATGCGTTGGCGATGGAGTTGGTACGAGCCTGGTTGTGCGATACGCCCACAAATGATGGCGCATGTGGTCACTGCGGCAGTTGCCATGCGGTCGAGGTCAGAACGCATGCGGATCTTTGTGTACTCATGCCCGAGACGCAGATGATGGAGCGCGGCTGGCCATTGCCAGAGAAGGCGCAGTCTGAGATCGACGACAAGAAGCGCAAGGCCAGCCGCGAGATCCGCGTGGATGCCATGCGGGACGCCGTGCAGTTCGCGCAGCGCACATCCGCCCGCGGGCGTGGTAAGGCTGTGCTCGTGTACCCGGCCGAGCAGATGAACAACGTCACGGCCAATGCGTTGCTCAAGACGCTGGAAGAGCCGGCAGGCGACGTGCGATTTGTCCTGGCCACCGAGGCCGCGCACCAGTTGCTGCCCACTATCCGAAGCCGCTGCCTGGGGCACACGATGCAATGGCCGTCTGAGTCCGACATGGTGAATTGGCTGGTTCAGCAAGGTCTGGAATCCGATGCTGCCAGCGCATTTCTGCGTGCATGCGGCGGTCGTCCCGACGACGCACTGAGCCTGGCCCGCGCCGGACGCAGCCCGCAATCGTGGTCGCAGCTGCCCAAGGCGGTCGCCCGGGGCGATGTCACGGCGTTGGCCGATGCCTCTCCTGCCCAGGCGGTGGACGCGTTGCAAAAAATTTGCCATGACCTGATGGCGTGCCGGGTCGGCGCGGCGCCACGCTACTTTGCAGTGGAGGACCTGCCGACGCCGCCGGGCCTCGGGCCGTTGAGCCGCTGGGCGAAGGCTTTGGCAAAAGAGGCACGTACCGCCGATCACCCCTTCAATGCGGGGCTCATGCTGGAAGCGCTTGTTGCGCAGGCGCGAAACACCCTACACTCGCGCCATTGAAGAAGACGCCCCAAGACCATGAGCAGCCCCTCTACCGCGCCCCGTCCCAGCGTCATGCAGCTGGCCATCAAGGAGAAGGCGGCTCTGTATGCGGCCTATATCCCCTTGTTCGCCGAAGGCGGCATCTTTGTGCCGACGCAGCGCGAATACAAGCTGGGCGATGATGTCTACGTGCTGCTGACGTTGCCGGAAGACACGCAGCGGTATCCCGTCGCGGGGCGAGTGGCCTGGGTGACCCCCGCGCGGGCGGCCGGGAATCGGACACAGGGTGTCGGCATTCAGTTTCCGAGGGATGAGAAATCCCGCATTCTCAAGCTCAAGATCGAAGAGTTGCTTGGAACCAGTCTGGGGTCGGACCGGCCGACCCAGACCCTCTGAGCGCCCCGCGCCTTTGCCATGCCGACCGACTGCCGGTCGGCATTTTTGTTTGGATTGCGCATGTTCACAGATTCCCACTGCCATCTCACCTTTCCTGATTTGGTCTCCCAACTGCCAGCCATTCGCCAGGCCATGTCCGATGCCAGCGTGGATCGTGCGCTCTGCATCTGCACTACCCTGGAAGAGTTCTCCGATGTGCACGGGCTGGCCATGGCCTACGACAACTTCTGGAGCAGCGTGGGCGTTCATCCCGACAACGAAGGCATTGCCGAACCATCCGAGCAGGACCTGCTCGATCGTGCTGCCTTGCCGAGGGTGATAGCCATCGGCGAGACCGGTCTCGACTACTACGGCATGGAAGATCGGAAAGGAGGGCGCAGCATCGCTGATCTGGAATGGCAGCGTGATCGTTTCCGCACGCACATCCGTGCTGCCCGCACGTGCGGCAAGCCCCTGGTCATCCATACGAGAAGCGCGTCGGACGACACCCTGGCGATCCTGCGCGAAGAGGGCGAGAACGGGATTGGAAACCTGGCTGGTGGGGTATTCCACTGTTTCACCGAGACCGCAGAGGTGGCTCGCGCGGCCCTCGATCTGGGCTACTACATTTCGTTTTCCGGCATCGTGACGTTCAAGAGCGCCCAGCATTTGCGGGATGTGGCGGCTTTCGTGCCGCTGGATCGGATGCTCATCGAAACCGACAGCCCCTACCTTGCTCCGGTGCCCTACCGTGGCAAGACCAACAACCCATCGTATGTCCCTTTCGTGGCGCAACAACTGGCCGAGGTCAAAGGGATGCCCGTGCAGGAGGTGGCGCTGGCCACGAGCCGCAATTTCGACACACTGTTCTTTTCTGGAGCCACCCCATCATGATGGTCCGTCGCCGAGTGCTTGCTTCCTTTGCTTTGGCCGCCGCGGCGCTGTGCGGCGCATGTGCCCACGCCGGTGCGTATGAGGATTTCTTTACCGCCGTATTGCGCGACGACGACTCCGGCATCAACTCGCTGGTACGCCGGGGATTCGATCCGAATACGCGCAATCCGAAGGGTGAGGTCGCGCTCACGCTTGCCTTGAAAGAAGGTTCCATGCGCGCCTTTGCGGCGCTGATGGCGGCCAAGGGTATCAAGGTGGAGGAGCGGAACGTCAAGGATGAAAGCCCGCTGATGTTGGCCGCGATCAAGGGCAATGTCGAGGCGGCGCGCGCGCTCATTGCCAAGGATGCCGATGTCAACAAGACGGGGTGGACGCCTCTGCACTACGCAGCCTCCGGCACCACGCCGCAGCAGGCGGCCATCACCACGCTGCTACTGGAAAATCACGCCTACATCGACGCCGCCTCGCCCAACGGCACCACGCCCTTGATGATGGCGGTGAGTTACGGCACGGCCGACGTTGCCAAGCTGCTGCTGGACGAAGGAGCGGACCCCACGTTGCGCAATCAGATCGGTCTGGGTGCCGCTGACTTCGCGCGGCGTGCCGACCGCAAGGACATGGAGGAACTCGTGGCTGAGGCCGTGCGCCGGCGGCAACCCCGCCGCGGACAGTGGTAAGGCGGCGAAGCGTTTCGCCTTCGGTCGGACCTGAGCGCAGCGGAGGTTCAGTGCCCCGCAGGGCGGGCCTGGAGCCGGGCGTACAGACCGCCTTGGGCGATCAAGTCGGCGTGCGTGCCCTGTTCGGCGATGCGTCCACGCTCCATCACCACCACCCGGTCGGCATGCTCGATGGTGGACAGGCGGTGCGCGATCACGAGCGTGGTGCGCCCCTGCATGAGGCGCTGCAGCGCGTCTTGTACCAGACGCTCTGATTCGGTATCCAGTGCCGATGTGGCTTCGTCCAGGATGAGGATCGGCGCATCCTTGTAAAGCGCTCGGGCAATGGCCAGGCGCTGGCGCTGCCCGCCCGACAGCTGCGTCGCGTTGTGGCCCACCACGGTGTGCATGCCTGAAGGCAGCGCCGCCACATGCTCGGCCAGGTTCGCGGCGGCCAGACAGTCCTGAACGCGCTGCTCATCGATTTCGCCGCCCAACGCCACGTTGGCTGCCACCGTGTCGTTGAACATCACCACGTCCTGGCTGACCATGGCAAATTGCGACCGCAGGGCTTGCAGGTTCCAGCGCGACACAGGCTGGCCATCCAGGAGGACCTGGCCGGCGCTCGGCGCGATGAAGCGGGGCAACAGGTTTACCAAAGTGGTTTTCCCGGCGCCGGACGGGCCTACGAGCGCCACGGTTTCTCCAGGGTGCACGGTCAGGTTCACGTGGTCCAGGGCCATGGCCTGCTCGTCGCCGAACGCCACGGTGACGTCTTCCAGGGTAATGGCTCCCGAGGTGCGCTCGGGCGCGTGGTCGCCTCCGTCCTCTGCCCGGGTATCTCCCAGCAGGGCCAATCCGCGTTCGAGGGCCGCGACCCCCCGGGTCACGGGATTGGCCACGTCCGCCAGGCGGCGGATCGGTGCGATGAGCATGAGCATGGCGGTGATGAATGCCGCAAAGCCACCCACGGTCACATCACGGTCGCCGCTGGCATGGCTCTGCCAGAGCGCCACGCAAATCACGCCCGACAGGGCTGCAGCGGCGAGCAATTGGGTGAGCGGGGTCATCGCTGCCGAAGCGATGGTGGCCTTGATGGCCAGCCGGCGCAGGCTCTGGCTCAGAACACCGAAGCGCCGCGACTGGCTGGGTTGCGCACCGTGCAGCCGAACCATGCGATGGGCCAGCACGTTTTCTTCCACCACGTAGGCCAACTGGTCGGTCGCTTCCTGGCTGCTTTTGGTGATGCGGTAGAGCCGCCGGGACAGCGTCTTCATGATCCAGGCCACGCCCGGCACCACGATGGCGACGATGAGCGTGAGCTGCCAATTGAGGTAGAGCAGGTATCCCAGCAGGGCGATCAGGGTGAATCCGTCGCGAGACAGCCCCATCAGCGCCTGCACGAGCAGCGTGGCGCCGGTCTGCACTTCGTACACCACGGTGTTGGACAGGGTGCTGGCCGACTGCCGCGTGAACAGGGCCATTTCGGCTGCGAGCAGGCGGTCGAAGAGCGCCTCGCGCAGCTTCATCATGCCTTCGTTGGCAATGCGGGCGAGAGCGTATTGCCCCGCGAACTGCGCCAATCCCCGTACCAGAAACACACCCATGATGGCCAGCGGAACCATCCAGAGTTTCAAGGAGCCTTCGGTGAATCCCTGGTCTAGCAAGGGCTTGAGCAGCGCGGGAATGAGGGGCTCAGTGACCGCTCCGACCAGCGTGGCCAGCACGGCGAGTGTCCATGCGGAGCGCTGGTTGCCGAAGTAAACGGAAAGCCGCCGGAGCCTAGTGGCCAGGGTGAGGCGGGCGGTTTGCTCGGAAGCCGGAAGGGGGCGGGGGTCTGGGGCGTGCATGAGGCGCGGATTCTACGTAGGACCGCATCCAAACCTTGCACAGTTTGTCACAGGGGTATCCCCCCAGTGTGTAACATCCACGGTCTGTCCACCGGCATTTGCTCGGTATCCGATGGCTGCCAATGACTATTGACCGAAATCCATCCTCCATTCTTGCTGCGGCCCTGCCGCACCTTTCTCGCCGGCACGCTATCACCGCGCTGGTTTTTTCCTCCGCACTGCCTGCACTGGCCCAATTCAGGGTCGAAATCACCGGCGTGGGTTTGACCCAGCTTCCCTTTGCGATCTCGCCGTTCCGTGGTGAGGCGCAGTCCCCGCAAAAGATCTCGGCCATCATCCAGGCCGACCTGGAGCGCAGTGGCCAGTTCCGGGCGGTCGATTCTTCCGGGCCGGCGCTCGACGAAACGTCGCGCCCCGACGTCGCCCTTTGGAAGCAAAAGGGCGCGGAATCGCTCACGACCGGCAGCATCGCGCGCTTGCCCGACGGTCGCTTCGACATCCGCTTTCGCCTGTGGGACGTGGTGCGCGGCCAGGACCTCGGCGGCCAAAGCTTCGTGGTCACGCAGGGTGACCTGCGTCTGGTGGCCCACCGCATCGCTGATTTCATCTACGAAAAGCTCACGGGCCAGCGCGGGGTGTTCTCGACCCGCATTGCGTATGTCACCAAGTCCGGCCCGCGCTACAGCCTCTGGGTGGCCGATGCGGACGGAGAGAACGCGCAATCGGCGTTGTCCAGCCCGGAACCCATCATTTCGCCGGCCTGGTCTCCCAGCGGTGGGCAATTGGCCTATGTGTCTTTCGAGTCACGCAAGCCGGTTGTGTATGTGCACGATGTGGCCTCGGGCCGGCGCCGCCTGATCGCCAACTTCAGGGGCTCCAACAGCGCGCCTGCATGGTCTCCCGACGGCCGCACGCTCGCCGTGACTCTGAGCCGCGACGGTGGCTCGCAGCTCTACACCATCGATGCCAATGGCGGCGAGCCTCGCCGTCTCATGCAGAGCACCGGCATCGATACCGAACCCATGTTCTCGAGCGATGGCCGTAGCATCTACTTCGTGAGCGATCGGGGCGGCGCACCGCAGATCTACAAAGTCGGCGCTTCGGGCGGCAATGCCGAGCGTGTGACGTTCACTGGTTCCTACAATATTTCCCCCAGCATCAGCCCCGACGGCAAGTGGTTGGCTTACGTCTCGCGCATCGGCGGTGCGTTCAAGCTGCACGTCATGGATCTGGCGACCGGTACGGCCACGGCCGTGACCGACACGACTGCAGATGAAAACCCCAGCTTTGCGCCTAACAGCCGCCTGATCGTCTACGCGACGCAGCAACAAGGCCGGGAAGCGCTCATGACGACCACGCTGGACGGCAAGATCAAGGCGCGCTTGGCCGGGCAGGGCGGTGATATCCGCGAGCCCGACTGGGGCCCGTTCCAAAAACAGTGACCGCCCATCTTTCGATTTTTGATCATTTGGACTTGAGGAGTATTTCAATGAACCGCTTTCCCTTCAAACGCATTTCCGCCATCTTCATCGCTGCAGCCATCGTGGCTGGCTGCAGCTCCGGCGTAAAGCTGGAAGACGTGCCTGTGGAAGACAAGGGCGCTACTTCGACGATGCCAGGCAATGGTGGCGCCAACCCCAACGGCGCTTCACAAAGCGGCGTCGCTCCCGTGGACCTGAGCCAGTCGGCGCGCGATGGCGCAGGCCCGGTCGGCGTGAGCCGCATCGTGTACTTCGACTACGACAGCTACGCGGTCAAGCCGGAGTTCCAGTCGCTGATCGAGCAGCACGCCCGTTTCATCAAGGCAGGCCAGAACCGCAAGGTCATGATCGAAGGCCACACCGACGAGCGTGGCGGCCGTGAATACAACCTGGCCCTGGGTCAAAAGCGCGCTGAAGCGGTGCGCCGTTCGCTTGCCTTGCTCGGTGTGTCGGAAGCGCAAATGGAAGCTGTGAGCTTCGGCAAGGAAAAGCCTGCGGCACAGGGCAGCACGGAAGACGTGTACGCCCAGAATCGCCGCGTTGAGCTGTCTTACCGTTGATGAGCGCGCAGATGGTGGTTCCCCGCAAGGCACTTGCCCTGCTGGCCTTGGCCCTGTCGGCGGCTTTCGCTCCGACAAGCCATGCCGCGCTGTTCGAGGATGAAGAAGCACGCCGCGCCATTCTGGAATTGCGTCAGCGTGTAGACACGCTGCAGCAGGCCAATCAGCGTGCGGGTGACGATCTTCGTCGCTCAGGCGACGAGACTTCCCAAATGCGCCGAAGCCTGCTCGATCTGCAGACACAGATCGAAACCCTGCGGACCGAGCAGGCCAATCTGCGTGGGCAGAACGAGCAGTTGCTTCGGGATGTCTCCGAGCTGCAGCGCCGCCAGAAAGACATCGCCCAAGGCGTTGACGAACGGCTGCGCCAGTTCGAACCTGCCAAGGTCACGGTGGATGGTCAGGAGTTCCAGGCCGACCCCGCCGAAAAGCGGGATTTCGATGCGGCACTGGCGGTCTTTCGTACTGGCAAGTTTCCGGATGCCGTGAGCGCATTCGGAAATTTCCTGAAGCAGTACCCGCGCAGCGGCTATGCGCCTTCCGCCAGGTTCTGGCTGGGCAATGCCCAATACGCTACGCGCGATTACAAAGAAGCCATCAACAACTTCAAGGCCTTGCTGGCTGCTGCGCCTGACCATGCGCGTGCCCCGGAGGCTGCGTTGTCGATCGCCAACTGCCAGATCGAGTTGAAGGACACGCGCGCCGCCCGCAAGACGCTGGAAGACCTGATCCGCGTCTACCCCCAGTCGGAAGCGGCTGGAGCGGCCAAAGAACGCTTGTCGCGCCTGAAGTGAGCGGCGCGGTAGAGCCTTCGACAGAAATCCATTCGCACGTCAACGCGATGCAGGATGCCGGCACCGCCGATCTCCAGCGCCGCTTCGGCGGCCTGGAGCGTCTGTATGGCGTGGACGGCGCCGCGCGCATTCGCAACGCGCATGTGGCCGTGGTGGGCATTGGCGGCGTGGGCTCCTGGACTACGGAAGCGCTGGCGCGCAGCGGTGTCGGGCACCTCACATTGATCGACCTGGATCAGGTGGCCGAGTCCAATATCAACCGCCAAATCCATGCCCTGTCCAGCACGGTGGGCCAAGCCAAGGTCGAAGCCATGCGAGATCGCATTGGACAGATCAATCCTGAGTGCGAGGTGACTTGCATCGAGGAGTTTGCGGATGCCGGCAACTGGCCGGCCTTGTTGCCGCATGGGGTCGATGCGGTCGTGGATGCCTGCGACCAAGTCAAGACCAAGGCGTTGATCGCTGACTGGGCGATTCGCGGTAAGCATCGGCTCGTGGCTGTAGGTGCTGCAGGCGGCAAACGGCTGGCGCACAAAGTGGACATCGACGATCTGTCGAATACCACGCACGATCCGCTGCTCGCCCAGATGCGTTACCGGTTGCGTAAACACTATGGCGCTGCGAAAGAGGGGCGCCGCATCGGTGTCCAGTGCGTGTTCAGCCGGGAAGCGGTGGCACCTCCCCATGCGTCCTGCGATATCGCCGGCGATGGCGACGGTTCACTCAATTGCCATGGCTATGGTTCGGTGGTGGCGGTGACCGCCACGTTTGGCCAATGCGCTGCCGGATGGGTCTTGGACATGCTGGCAACCGTACCAAAGCGGTAGATCCGCCTGGAAAAGACGCTATAATTCGAGGCTTTGCTGCATGGGTTTCATGCCGATGTGGCAAAGGTTGGGACGTTAGCTCAGTTGGTAGAGCAGCGGACTTTTAATCCGTTTGTCGTGGGTTCGACCCCCGCACGTCCCACCAGATAATGCGTAGCGCTGCAGCTGTTCCAGTTGCAGCGCTTTTTGCTTTGTGTGGCTGTGACGGCTTTCTTCTGCGTGTGGCGACGGTTCTCAACACCAGCGCCATGGTGATGGCCAGTGCCCGTGTAGCGGCGACTGAAACTGCACGTTTCGCACTCGAACCTGCTGTTGCAATTTCGCGCCGAACTCAGTCTTTGGTGCACGACGTTGCTACGGTCGGCCTGCTAGAGTCCCGGCACGGAGGTCTTATCTATGAAAACCAAGGGACTCACCATGGTGGCCATGGTGCTGTGCAGCTGTACGCTATCGGCCGCAGCGCAGGTTCATCGGTGCGTATATGCCAAAGGCAAGCTCACCTATTCCGATCAGCCCTGCCAAGCAGGCCAGGCGGGCGCGCAGATCGAACAGCGTAAAACGGCGGAAGTGTTGCAACAGGAACGCGCAGGGGCGGCTCAGGCCCATCAGTTGAAGGCGCAACAGCAGCGCGCCGAACAGGACGCTCAACGCCTTCCCACTCCAACGATTCCACCAGTGCCAACTGTCATGGCGCAAACGCAGCCCACCGCCGAGTGCCGTGCCGCGCAAAAGGAGTTGGAGTTCGTCTCTAGCATTCGAACCCTGTCTGGTGCAGAAAAGCGCTTACGCATGAACGCCGCGATCAGCGGGGTGAATGTCTCATGCGGTACGCAGACACCGCTCATTCAGGAACCACCACCCCCTGTGATCCGGCAGATCGTCATGACGCACTGCGACACCAAGTTCTGCTACGACGATCGAGGTGCTGCTTATGGCCGAAGCGGGAACGGTGTGCTGACGGCGCCGGATGGACAGACGTGCACCGGAGCCGGCATGGCCTGGACATGCCAATGAAGATACGTCGTCCGGTTTGACGGAGGGGGGGCACGCCGGTTGACCATTCATTGCACGGCGTTTGCAATCCTCTGCATGAGTGCGGGTGAGATCGCATTCAGCGCTTTACTTTGGCCTTGAAGTGAATCGCTCGCGCACCGAATCGCCACGGTGAGAATGAAAGCGGCGGCACAAAAAAGGCAGCCCGCACAAGGCGGGCTGAAACTTGCTCAAGAGCAAGAAAGGGAGGTGTCGACAGGGAGTGTCGACAGGTCAATATTAGGCGCTGTTGACCAATCTGTTGTCCCACTGCATGGAAAGTGGTGGATTGTGCAAAATGGACGGCTCAGCTCGATGATGCGGGCATCGCAGTGCAAGGGCAGAGGCCTTGCCAAGCGCTGATCAACTCTTGCCGGGCCCTCAGGAAAGCTGGCGCGAAGGCGCCTCCGAATGGCTCATTTGCACACGGGCTTCGTGCGCTTGATGTGCCTGCTGCGGCAACTGCGCTGGATCCGCGCCCAGCACGTTGTCACGTGAGTCCGGCATGCACACTTGCCGAAGATCTGCCAATTTTCCAACTGGTTCTTCCCACATGGCGAGCACCTACCGATTCGCCAGATAAGAGCGCACCGCCTGAGCAGAATTACCCACGGCTTTCACCGCGCTGCGCAACTCGTCCTCGGTGCAATTCAGAGACCGGGCCCAGTCGCGCACCTCGTAGTCCTCGGCCAGGCTGATGAGTTTGCGGTCTTCCGCAGTTTTCGTGGCGTCGTCCGACATGGGTGGCTCCTGATGGAATGGGAGCGCCATGCTAGGTCTGTCACTCGCTTGTTTCGCGTAGGACGATTGCGGCAGGACAATGCCATCGACCGCGATGGCCGTGGGCGGCGGTCAAGGCCTGCGTTGCGGGGTCAGTTGAATGGTACCGATGCCCTGCGGTGCCTCGCGGGCGGTCAGCCAATGGATCCACAGGCCGCGAAGCCACGCCCCCATGTAGAGGATGCTGACGGCGAAGATTCCCCATTGGCCCGCCGTCCAGCTGGCATAGAACCAGAAGGGCTGTCCCAGCATTCCGAAGATGCAGGCCCAGCGCCGGCGCTCCTCGTGGCGCGATTGAGAGAGCCACGCCGCGGCGGCGCCCAGCAAAGCGATGGCGATTTGGTCGAAGCCCATGGGTGTGGGAATGGCTGGGGAAAGGACGGGCAACAACGCAAGTTCATCCCGCCAGATGGACGTCGAAGTACGCGCTCTCTGCCTCGCCCAAGCCCTGGAACGCGGCCTGGCGCGCCGCGGTACTGGCCTTGCCCCATTGCCGCAGCAAGGCGAGATCGGCAGGAGGCACCACTTCGGGCGGCGACTCTTCCAGGCTGCGCAGCGTGTCCAGTGCCGCGGCGACCTGGGCGGCGGAGCCGAAAGCCTTTTCCATCGCTTTGGCATAGCGGCGTTCCGCGTTGGTGCGCTCGCGTTCGGGCAGGTTTTCCGGATAGTCGCGCAGGGTGACCGTGTAGGTGAGTTCTTCCGTTTCCATGGCGTGCTCCTTGGGTTGGTGCTGTATGAATTTACAGTATTTTGGCGCAACTTTCATCCGGGTTTTCAATGCCAGCCCGTTGGAAGCGCTGGTCCTACACCTGTCTGGCCATGCGCGGCATAGGCTGGCAGCTTCCTTTTCAGGAGCGAAAAAATGGCACATGACAAATTGACGCCCGAGCAGGATCGCCAGCGCGATCAGGGCCATTTCAACCTCTATGGAATGCGCGACGACGCGCGCGGCCGTGGCGAAGTGGACGGCGAGAACCGCGGCGATGGCGAAGGCCCCCGGCGCTTCGGAGCCAGTGGTGACGAATCCACGTACGCCAACCGCGCGCCGGAAGACGCGGTGCATGAGCATCCCACGGGCCCGATCGCCGCCGTCGATGCCTCCGGCTCGGCACGCGGCCTGGGCCTGGACTACGGGGGCGATGCGCACAAGGAACCCCGGTTGTCCTCACGCCAGGGTGCGGCGCTGATCGGCGAGCTCGATGACCGAAAGAAGACGGAATAGGGCTTGCTGCATGCTGCCAGGCGCCTGTTTCGCCCGCTGCAGCGGCACCGCCGATTCCCACGTTTTCACTGTCCCTTGAAAGGCCATCGATGCACGCGTCCTCCATCCCCATTCCGACCCCGACCACCCCGCAGCCTCCGCTGGATACGCCCCCCCAGCCCGCCTGGACGCCTGCACCGCCTGTCGAAGACCCGCCGGGAGGCGATGGGCCGCCCGTGCAGGAGCCGCCACCTCACCACTGAGCCGGCGCGGCCACGGCCGGGTCCAGGTATTGAGTCCAATCCGCTTGTACCGCTTTATCCAAGGCTTTATTTGCTATGAAAAAAGAAGCACCTGATGGCGCTCAAGGCCGGTGCTCCATGACCAGGGAATACATCGCCTGGGCCGCGACCGACAGGCTGCGGTCCCGGCGACGCACCAGGTAGATCTGGCGGGTCAGCCCCGGCAATGCCAGTGGCCGCGTCACCAGCCCGGGTTGGTCGAAGTGGAAAAGCGTGAGCGTGGGCACCACGCTGATGCCCAGGCCCGCGCGCACCATGCCCATCACGGTGGCGAGCTGCTCCACTTCCATGAGCGTGTTCATCGCCTGCGGGTGCAGCGCTGCCTCCAGGTACTGGCGTACGCTGCTGGTTCGGGCCAGATGCACGAAAGGGAACGCCGCCAGGTCGGCGGGTTGCACCGCAACGACCTTGCCGCCGCTGCGTCGGCGGCGCGCGAGTGGATGGTCGGCGGGGCACACCAGGTGAAAGCCGTCGCTGCTGAACGGCTCGGCCTGCAATTCCGGCGTATCTGCCCGGATGGCCGCCAACGCGAAATCGGCCTTGCCCGTGGCCACCCGCTCGATGCAGGGTTCCGACAGCACATCGGCGATGTCCAGTTCGATGCCGGGATGGGCTGCGCGATACGCTGCCAGCACACCGGGCAGCCAGCCCGCCGCGAGCGAGGGCAGCAGGGCGATCGCCACGCGCCCCCGGCGCAGTGTGGCGGTGTCGTGCACCGCGGCGAAGGCGTTGTCGACCTCGGCCCGGATGCGGCGCGCGGATTCCAGAAAATCCTCTCCTTCCGCCGTCAGGGCCACGTGGCGCGTGCTGCGGTCGAACAGCTTCAGTCCCATCGCATCTTCCAGCGTGCGGATGAGCGCGCTGAAGGCGGGCTGCGACAGGTGGCAGTGCGCGGCCGCCCGCGTGAAGCTGCGCTGGCCGGCCAGGGCGAGAAAGGCATCGATCTGCCGTGTGGAGATATTCATTGAAGATTTGGATGAATTGATCCTGATTATCTATTTCACAGAATAACGCGCGGGGCCTACATTGGCCGGCAGGAGACAACCATGGCCCCCCCAAAAAACCTGCTGGTCGGCTGCGCCGCCGGCTTCTCGGGCGACCGCACCGATGCCGCCGCACCCGTGGTGCAGGCCCTCATCGACAGCGGCCAGCCCGCGGTACTGATTTTCGAAACCCTGGCCGAGCGCACCCTGGCCCTGGCCCAGTTGGCGCGCCGTGCCGATCCGGACGCCGGCTACGAGCCGCTGCTCGACGACCTGCTGCGCCCCGTGCTGGCGCAGTGCCTGCAGCACGGCATTCGCATCGTGAGCAATTTCGGCGCGGCCAATCCGCTGGGTGCCGCGCACCGCATCCAGCAATTGGCCCAAGCGCTGGGCGCGCGCCGCCCCCGCATCGCCGTGGTGCAGGGCGACGACCTGAGCGGGGACGGGCACCGTGCCGTGCTGGCCCAGGCGCTGGGCGCAGCCCTGCCCACCGACCCCATCGTGAGCGCCAATGCGTACATCGGCGCGCAGCCGATCGCCGACGCGCTGCGCGCAGGCGCCGACATCGTGGTGTGCGGCCGCGTGTCGGACCCCTCGCTGGTGCTGGGGCCGGCCCTCGCGCATTTCGGCTGGGCCCCGGACGACTGGGACCGGCTGGCGCGCGCCACCATGGCCGGGCATCTGCTGGAATGCGGCTCGCAGGTCACCGGCGGGTATTTCGCCGACCCGGGCTACAAGGACGTGCCGGGCATGGCGCAACTGGGCTACCCCATCGCCGAGATCGACGCCGATGGCCACTGCACCATCGCCAAGCCCGCGGGCACAGGCGGGCGCATCGACGAGCGCACGGTGAAGGAGCAGCTGTTGTACGAACTGCACGACCCGGCCGCCTACCTCACGCCCGATGTGGTGGCCGACATCACCACCGCGCGCGTGCTGCCGGCCGGCACCGACCGTGTGCGGCTGGAAGGGGTGAGCGGCCATGTGCGGCCACCGTCGCTCAAGGTGAATGTGTGCTTCGAATCCGGCTGGTTCGCCGAGGGCGAGATTTCCTATGCCGGGGCCCGTGCCGAAGCACGCGCGCGGCTGGCGGGCGAGGTCCTGCGCGAGCGCCTGGCCGGCGTCGCGCCGCTGCGCATCGACCTGATCGGGGTGACCAGCGTGTTCGGCGACGACGCCGGGGCACTCGGCGGGACGCGGCTGCGGCCGGCGATGCCCGCGATGTGCGCCTGCGCGTGGCGCTGCAGCACCGGGGAGCACGCCAGCGCCCAGCGCCTGGTGCGCGAGGTGACGGCCCTGTA